>CAMNCZ010000090.1 GCA_946534775.1 uncultured Eubacteriaceae bacterium | reverse complement strand
TTGAATCGACCCTGAAATCACTGTTTGTATACTCGCGGAAATATTTGTTTATATATTCACGCAGTATGCCCATTATTCCGTCTACTTCTTCTTCGGCACGCTTCCAGTTTTCGGTGGAAAAGGCATATACCGTTATATGCTCCACTCCCAGGCCGCCTGCTGCATTAAGCATCCTGTCAAGCGCATCCGCCCCCATTTTGTGCCCCATAATACGCGGCAGCATTTTCTTTTTTGCCCAGCGGCCGTTGCCGTCCATTATTATAGCTATATGCTTTGGTACCATATTCGACATATTATTCCCTCTCTGTTAAAAAAATCTCAAGATCCGTTTTTATGAAAAATAGTCTGAACAGCTATCCATTCAGACTATTTTGATTTTATCAAATTGACATTATATCCTTGTTTTTAAGTTCCACAAGTTTGTCTATTTCGGCAACAAACTTGTCCGTAAGTTTCTGTATCTCGGTTTCAAGGTTTTTAAGCTCGTCCTCTGTGATCTCGCTTGCCTTTTCCATTTTCTTTACCTTGTCAACGGCATCACGGCGGATATTTCTTACAGCTACCTTTGAATCCTCGCCTTTTTTCTTGACATCTTTTGTAAGCGCCTTACGTCTTTCCTCGGTAAGTTCGGGGAAAACAAGTCTTATCACCTTACCGTCGTTATTGGGATGAATACCCAGTTCCGACTGGTTGATAGCCTTTTCGATAGCCTTTAATGTGCTTGCATCATAAGGAGAGATAGTAATTACTCTCGCCTCGGGTGTAGCGATGTTGGCAAGCTGGTTTACGGGCATTTCCATACCGTAGCACTCTGCCTTTATTTTATCCAGAACGTGAGGATTTGCGCGGCCTGCGCGTATCGTCTGAAGTTCGCTCTCAAGGTTTTTTACCGTTTTTTCCATTTTTTCTTCGTAAACTTTTGTTTTATCGGACATATTACGTCCCTCCTTATATATTAATAATTTTATTTTAAACCGTTACAACAGTACCTATTTTTTCGCCGTTTGCAGCCTTGATTATACCGTCTTTTTCGGCAAGGCCGAATATAACAACGGGTATCTTCTGCTCATAGCAAAGGTTTGCTGCGGCTATGTCGATAACCTTTAAATTCTTCTCCACAATATCTTTGCAGGGTATCTCGTCAAATTTCTTTGCATCGGGGTATACCGCGGGGTCTTTATCATAAACACCGTCGATATTTTTTGCAAATAATATCGCATCTGCCGAAAGTTCACAAGCACGCAGTGCCGTTACCGTATCGGTCGAGAAAAACGGATGTCCGATACCTGCCGCAAAAATAAGCACTTTTTTCTCCGCAAGATATTTTTCCGCAAGGTCCTTTGAAAACGGCTCCGTCACAGTACCGATGGTAATAGGCGTCATTACAGTCGCATCTCCGCCTTTTTGCCTAATGAAATCCGCAACATAAATTGCATTCATAACAGTTGCAAGCATACCTATCTGGTCGGCCTTTGTTCTGTCCATTGCGGGATTAGCGCTTCTGCCGCGCCAGAAATTGCCGCCGCCTATAACAAGCGTTACCTGCGTACCCATTTCGATTATCTTATTTATTTGGTCTACTATGCCCGAAATAATATCGTTATCAAAATTCCCTGCCGAACTTGAAATAGCCTCACCACTCAGTTTAAGCACTATTCTCTTGTACATTTTATCCCTCATCTCTGTTAGATTGCTGTAAGTCCCAGCTTTTTAAACAATTTTTTTATATAATTTTCATAAGCGGCATCGTGCTGTTTGTCAAGGCGAAACTCCTTTTGCAGCGTGCCTGTCGTAAATAATATTTTGCCTGCCTCGTAGCTGATGTTCAGAAAAGCCTCTTCAAGGTTATCGTGTAAAAGCGGCAGTTTGTCACTTGGCACCGCCAACACAAGTTTAAACACCTTGGGCAGCTTTTTTCCCTTTATCAGCCCGAACACAACGGGTCTTAAAAGCGACCACGGACATTTTTTGTCGGGCGCCTTGCCTTCATCAAAAAATTCCTTATTTGGCGTACCGTCTATCTTAAAAGAACAAAAGGTCGTTATCTCGCAGCTGTGCACGCGGAAAATATCAAAACTTTCTTCCCTTAAAAGACAGTTCATAAATTTTTTTATATCATCACCGTCAAGTGAGAACGCATACATTTAATTCACCTGATTTAAAAGATATTTGCGCGCTGCCTTGTCATCCAGTTTAAATGTTACAAGTCCGCGGCTTTCCTCCGCCATAACACCCGGAAGAACATAGAATGTCATAGAATCCTTCTCAAAGTAAAAATGGATATCCTCTTCCGTTATTTTAACATCCTGATAATACATTTTTTTGTTGTTTTTTATCTTTGAGTTAAAAGTATTTACCGCAAGTTCCATAGTTTCTCCCTTTTTTGGGATAATGGAAACACTGTCGGGCTGTATTTCCTTGCCTGTTACAAAGTCAAAATTCTGTGAATAGTATTCCACTTTCTCACCATCGGGCGTTGTTTCTTTAAGTGTGTAGAAAACAGATACAACAGAATTTTTGTTGAACTTCATTGAATAATCAAGTTTCAGCGTATAAGGCGCTTCATCGGACTTTGATCTGCTTTTTGATACAGTATCAAAATAAGCTTTTGCTGTTTTTGAATATTCCTTTATAAAATCATCACCGATTTTTTTGTACTTAGCTTTGTTTTCTGCATTGAACTCCTTGATATTGGCCGTATTTCCCTTAAAATTAGGGTAAACGATATCAACTTTTATATACTCTTTGTTGTTGGCTTTTTTATTGAGTTTTACCGAAGCCGTATTATAAGACAGAGCAGCCTTATTGTAGCCTGTTGTATAATATACTCTTTTGTTTGTAACTATATCCTGTTCCGCAAAAGCAGCGACAGGTGCTGACAAAGCCATAATTGCGGCTGCCGCAAAAGCAATGATTTTTTTCATAATATTACCTCCTGTTGATTTATGTTTTCAATCATATTTATCTACTGTAATTATAACATTATTTACCCTGTCTGTAAAGATTTTTTTACAGATTTTAGTCGTTGAGGATATCAAATTTTGCACAATCAAAAAGGACCGACACTCAAATCGGCCCTTTTTGATTTATCTTATTACTTTACAGGTGTAATATTCTGGTCTTTAAGCACAACATCGTGTGCGCCGCCTTCTATGATACTTACGGAAGAAACAAGCGTAAGTTTTGCCTTTTGCTGAAGTTCGGTTATAGTGAGTGCGCCGCAGTTGCACATAGTATGTTTTACCTTTGCAAGCGTTACGGCAAGGTTGTCGTGCAGATAGCCCGCATAAGGAACGTAGCTGTCAACACCCTCTTCAAACGAAAGTTTCTTGTCGCCGCCCAGGTCATAGCGCTGCCAGTTTCTTGCCCTTGCGGAACCTTCGCCCCAATATTCTTTCATATAGTTGCCGTTTACGATAACTTTATTTGTCGGGCTTTCCTCAAAACGTGAGAAATAGCGGCCGAGCATACAGAAATCGCAGCCCATTGCAAGCGCAAGCGTAATATGGTAATCGTGAACGATACCGCCGTCTGCACAGATAGGTACATAAATACCTGTCTCTTTAAAATATTCGTCTCTTGCGGCTGCAACCTCGATAACGGCTGTTGCCTGACCGCGGCCGATGCCCTTGGTCTCACGGGTGATACAAATAGAACCGCCGCCAATACCTATTTTAACAAAGTCTGCGCCCGCTTCGGCAAGGAAACGGAAACCGTCTCTGTCAACAACATTGCCCGCGCCGACTTTAACACTGTCACCGTAATGTTCTCTTATCCAATCGATAGTAAGTTTCTGCCATTCGGAGAAGCCTTCGGAACTGTCGATGCAAAGCACGTCTGCGCCCGCCTCAACAAGTGCGGGAACACGTTCCGCGTAATCTCGTGTGTTTATACCCGCGCCAACGATGTAGCGCTTGTGAACATCAAGCAGTTCAAGCGGGTTTTCTTTATGAGAATCATAATCTTTTCTGAAAACAAAAGACACAAGTCTGCCGTCTTTGCTGACAATGGGCAGGGCATTGAGTTTATTGTCCCAGATTATGTTGTTTGCCTCTTTAAGTGATGTACCCTCTTCGGCATAAATGACCTTGTCTATGGGTGTCATAAATTCCGATACCTTTGTGGAACGGTCCATACGGCTTATTCTGTAGTCACGGCTTGTTACTATGCCGACAAGTCTGCCCTGCGATGTACCGTCTTCTGTTACGGCAACTGTAGCGTGGCCGCTTTTTTCCTTTAAATCAAGTATATCCTGAAGTGTCTGATCTGGACGGATATTGGAATCACTCACAACAAAACCCGCTTTATAGCTTTTAACACGTCTTACCATATCTGCCTGGCTTTGTACGGACTGAGAGCCGTAAATAAACGAAATACCGCCCTCTTTTGCAAGTGCAATGGCCATCTTATCGTCGGAGACCGACTGCATTATCGCTGAAACAAGAGGAATATTCATATAAAGCGGTGATTCCTCCTCACCTTTTCTGAATTTTACTATAGGTGTTCTCAGACTGGTATTCTGGGGAACACACTCTGCCGATGAATAACCCGGCACCAAAAGATATTCACTGAATGTATGCGACGGTTCGCTGTAATAAAACGCCATTTTTCTCGCTCCTTTTCTGTTGTAGATGATTTATGTGTTTAAAAAGACAGAAGATGTACATACAGGCAAATATATACATCTTCTGTTCGTTAAAGGTTATTATTAATACTTAAACATAAATCGACAAAAAAGTCAATACTTTTTTGAAATAATTTTAAAATTTTTTATTTTATTTCATTAAACTTTTATTTCATTAAACTTTTATTTCATAGAATCTTTTGAACCGAGAACATTTGCTATCTTGTTTTCAACAAGTTCCTGGATCATATCTCTTGCAACACCGAGGTAACCGCGGGGGTCGAATGCTTCGGGCTTGTTTGCAAATTCCTGTCTGATGCCCGCTGTCATAGCAAGACGGATATCTGTGTCCATATTGATCTTGCAAACACCGAGACTTGCTGCTTTTCTGAGCATATCGTAAGGGATACCGCTTGCGCCCTTCAAAGCGCCGCCGTACTTGTTGCAAAGTTCGATAACAGCGGGATCAACGCTTGATGCACCGTGAAGAACGATGGGGAATTTCGGGAAGCCCGCTTCGTCAAGTTTCTTTGTGATAACTTCAAGACGGTCAAAATCAAGCTTAGCTTCACCCTTGAACTTGTAAGCGCCATGGCTTGTACCTATAGCTATAGCAAGTGAGTCAACGCCCGTTCTTGTAACAAAATCAACTGCCTGATCGGGGTCTGTGTAAGTAGCGTTTTTGGCATCTACCTTAACTTCGTCCTCCACACCTGCAAGCTTGCCGAGTTCTGCCTCAACAACAACGCCGTGAGCGTGAGCGTATTCAACAACTTCTTTTGTCTTTGCAACATTTTCTTCATACTCAAAATGAGAACCGTCAAACATTACGGAAGTAAAACCGTTTTCAACACAAAGCTTTACAGTATCAAGGTCGGGACCATGGTCTAAATGAAGCGCGATATCGATACCCGTTTCATCGATAGCTGCCTGAACCATACCGTAAAGATATTTGGGGCCCGCATATTTAAGCGCACTCTTGGAACACTGTAAAATAACAGCCGAGTTCATTTTCGCAGCACCGCGGGTAACGCCCTGGATGATCTCCATATTGTTGATATTGAAAGCACCTATCGCATATTTGCCTTCATAAGCCTTTCTGAACATTTCGGTACTTGTAACTAATGCCATAGTAAAT
>CAMNCZ010000089.1 GCA_946534775.1 uncultured Eubacteriaceae bacterium | reverse complement strand
TTTTTGCCGCTAAAGCTAAATTTTATTTTTTCTTTTTGAATTAATCAGTGTTTCCTTTATTCTATACTCTCTTTTATCTTTTGACAGACGGAGGCCGCATCAAGGCCGTAGCGCTTGAACAACTGCGCCTTTGTGCCGTGTTCCACGAAACAGTCGGGGAAGCCGAAGCACTGCAAAAGCGGTCCGTTTGTTCCGATTTTGCTGAAAGCCTGCGACACAACGCTGCCAAAGCCGCCGCGCAGCACATTATCTTCCATTGTAAATACATATTTGTAATTTTTGAACAGGTCCTCTGCCATATCCATATCAAGCGGCGAAGAAAAACGTGCATTTATAAGTGTGGGTCTGAGACCCTCCTTAATAAGGCCCTCATACACACCGACAGCCTCGTCCATCATTGCACCGTAGCTGACTATCGCTATATCCTTTCCGTTATAGATATATTCGCATTTGCCGAGTTCTATCGGGCTTTGCGCATTACTCATCATTTCGGAGGCCGCGCCGCGGGGATAGCGTATAGCCACGGGGATTTTTGCATCCACCGCAAATTCCAGCATTTTTTCAAGCTCCACACCGTTTTTCGGCGCCATTACCGTCATATTGGGTATCGTATTCAAAAACGAGATATCGAATATACCCTGGTGCGTTTCGCCGTCGTCGCCCACTATGCCCGCCCTGTCCACGGCTATTATACAGGGGAGTTTCTGTATGCATATATCGTGTATAAGCTGGTCATAGCTGCGCTGCAAAAATGTCGAATATACCGCAAACACAGGCAGGCAGCCGCCCTTTGCAAGCCCGCCGCAGAAAGTTACCGCGTGTTCTTCGGCAATGCCCACATCAAAAAAGCGTTCGGGGTATTCCTGCGCAAAATGTTCAAGCCCCGTTCCCGACGGCATAGCCGCCGTTACCGCACATATTTCCTTATGTTTTGCGGCAAGCTGAACTATTTTTCTGCCAAATATCTTTGAATAGGTCTTTTTATTGCTTTTTTTAAGCACTTCTCCCGTCTGCGGGTCAAACGCGCCTATACCGTGAAACTTGCTGGGGTTTATCTCCGCAGGTGCGTAGCCCTTGCCCTTTTTGGTGATAACGTGCAGCAAAACGGGCGTATCGATTTTTTTTATACGGTTGATTATCTGTATAAGTTTTTTTGTATCGTGACCGTCAACGGGGCCTATATATGTAAGCCCAAGCTGTTCAAACATAACGCTTGGCAGGATGGAATGTTTGATGCCCTCTTTTGTTCTGCCAAGGAAATTATACACTCCGTTGCCGATAACGGGCAGTTTTTGAAGTGTTTTCTGTACATCCCTTTTTGCCGAAACATAAGTCGGCGCAAGACGCAGCTGATTGAGATAATTACTCATAGCGCCGACATTTGCGGATATGGACATCTGGTTGTCATTTAAAACAATAAGCATTTTTGTTTTAAGCTGACCTGCGTTATTCAGCGCCTCATACGCCATACCGCCCGACATTGCGCCGTCACCTATCACCGCCGTTACATAAAAACTTTCGTTTTTAAGGTCCCTTGCGTTTGCTATGCCAAGTGCCGCCGAGACCGAGGTTGAACTGTGCCCCGCGTTGAACGCATCGCACTCACTCTCCGACGGACGCGGGAAACCACTCATACCGTCAAGTTTTCTGAGTGTTTTAAAACCCTCTTTGCGGCCTGTCAATATTTTATGTACATAAGCCTGATGACCCACATCCCAGACTATCTTATCCCTGGGACAGCTGAAACAGTAATGCAGAGCCAGCGTCAGTTCCACCACGCCAAGGCTTGAAGAAAGGTGTCCGCCCGTTTTGGAGACATTTTCCACCAAAAAGGCTCGTATTTCCTTTGCAAGCTCGTCAAGGGCACGCATATCCAGCTTTTTAAGATCCTTAGGCGAATTTATCTTTTCAAGATATCCCATAAAAATCCACTCTTTCAAGTTATAATCAAGTATACAAATTCATCACAACAGACAACAGTATTCCCAGCATTGCACCCGCAGCTACCTCAACGGGGGTATGGCCGAGAAGTTCTTTAAGGTTTTCATCCATCTGAAAACCGTAGTTTTCCATAATATCGGCAATGTCGTTTATAACAGCCGCCTGCTTGCCCGCAGCACGGCGAACACCTGCCGCATCGTACATAACCACCATACACAAAACAAAGGTTATGGCAAACTCGGGGCTGTCAAAGCCTTTTGCTATGCCGATGCTTGTGGCAAGGCTTGTCACAAACGAACTGTGCGAACTGGGCATACCGCCCGATGACGTTATAAGACGCCAGTCTATCGTTTTGGATTTGATAAGGTCTATTATTATTTTTATTATCTGCGCTATAAGCCAGGCAAGCGCCGATATACCTATTATTTTGTTGCTGAAAAATTGTCGTAAAAAATCCATAGTAATCCCGCCTAATTATTTTACTCTGTCAACAAGGCTTTCTATATAGTCATACAGCGGCTTTGCGCGCCCTCCCAGCCGCTTTGTCTTTTCAAGCGCCGCCAAAGAAAGTTTCTCATAGTCCTTTTGTGCCTTTTCAAGACCGTATAAGGACACATAAGTCACTTTTTGGTTTTTCTCGTCGCTTAAAATAGGCTTGCCGAGTACTTCCTCGGTGCTTGTGATATCCAGTATATCATCTTTTATCTGGAAAGCATAGCCCATATCCTCGCCTATTTCCTCAAGCAGCTTTAACGTTTCCTCGTCCGCGCCGCCGATAATACCGCCCGCTTTAAGTGCAGCCTTTATAAGCCCGCCCGTTTTGTTTTTATGTATGTATTCAAGCGTTTTTGCATCTATCTGCTTTCCCTCGCTTTCAACATCGACCGCCTGACCCACAAGCATACCGCCCATACCGCTTAAATAAGCTATTTCTGCGGCAGCCCTTGTATATTTCGGCTTAAACTCAAGTGTCGGGTCGCAAAGCATCAGCTGAAAAGCGTAGGTCAAAAGCCCATCGCCCGCAAGTATCGCCGTTGCCTCGTCAAACTGTTTGTGACAGGTGGGCTTGCCCCTGCGCAGGTCGTCATTGTCCATTGCGGGCAAGTCGTCGTGTATCAGCGAATATGTATGTATCATTTCAAGCGCACAGGCAGTTGACATTATCCTTTCATCCGACTCGTCGCCGCCGACTGCCTTAAACGCAAGCAGCATAAGCAGCGGCCGCATCCTTTTTCCGCCCGCCATAACGCTGTAGCCCATAGCCTCATATATTTTTTCGGGATATACGGGCTTTAAAAACCCCTCCAGACACTTATCTATCTGTTTTATAAGTTCATCAAACATAAAAACACCTCGTCAAAAATTTTTCGTGTCAAACTCATTAAGTTTAAAAACACCTTCGGCCTGCTTTTTAAGCTCCGTCACTTCCTGCTGTGCTTTGTTCAGCTTTTCCGCGCAGAATGACGACAGCGCAATGCCTTCTTTATATAATTTTACAGACTCTTCAAGGCCCGTTTCGCTGTTTTCCATCTGCTTTGCTATTTCCTCAAGCCTTGCGAGTGCTTCTTCAAAACTCTGTTTCTTTGCTGCCATCTTTTATACCCTTAACGGAGGCCGTAACGCTTCCGTTCCTTAAACTTATATCAATTTCATCGCCTTGTTTTAAATCGGCTGCGCTTTTTACAAGGCTGCCGCCCGAATACACAAGCGCGTAACCTCTTCTTACAACATTCATAGGTGAAAGCGCCTCTACCGCCGCCATTGCCGCATTAAGCGCCGCAGCGCTTTTTTCGCTTGTGTGCTGCATTGCCTTTGTGATGCCTTCAAGTTTGTTGTCCAAATACATCTGCAATTCATATATTTCCTCAAGCGGCCGCTGCATTTTTCTTGTGCCGACAGCGTGTTCATACCGCATTTTGCATTTTGAAAGCCTGGTATCAAGTGCCGTTGTCATACGTTTGTTTGCATTTTTGTACCGCATCTCAAACGGCTGCGCCGCAGGTACGGCTATCTCCGCTGCCGCCGACGGGGTCGGTGCGCGAAAATCCGCCGCAAAATCCGCAATGGTAAAATCAACCTCGTGTCCCACCGCCGAAATAACGGGTATTTTCGAGTTGAATATCGCCCTTGCGACTATCTCCTCGTTAAATGCCCACAGATCTTCCATAGAACCGCCGCCGCGGCCGACTATCACCGTATCGGCGCCGCCCCACTCGTTTACAAGCTCTATGCCGTGCGCAATGTCTTTTGCGGCGTTTTCGCCCTGCACCAATACGGGCACTATAACCAGCTTTACGGAGGGATTTCTGCGCCCCGCAACATTTATTATATCCCTAACCGCCGCACCCGTGGGGCTTGTGACCACCGCCACCGTTTTTGGGTACTCGGGTATCGGCTTTTTATGCTCGGACGAAAACAGACCCTCGGCATCAAGCTTTTGCTTTAACTTTTCAAACGCCATATAAAGTGCGCCTTTGCCCGCAGGCTGCATATAATTGACATAAAGCTGATAACTTCCCGTTTTTTCATAAAGCGCGACACGGCCGCCCGCAAGCACGGATTCGCCGTTTTTCGGCATAAACTCAAGCCTTTGCGCATAGCTTCTGAACATAACGCAGTCTATACTGCCCGTTTCGTCTTTCAGGCTGAAAAAAATATGTCCGTTTGTATGCAGTTTAAAATTTGATATTTCGCCTTCTATATAAAGGTCGTTCAAAAAAACATCGTTTTCAAAAAGCCGCTTTATATAGCCGTTTATCTGCGATACCGTGTAAACATTTACCCTCATTGTTCTGTCTGCTTTCTCTGCTCGACCAAAGATATCACCTTGCCCACAACGCCGTTTATAAAAGCGGGCGCCTTATCCTCGCTGAACATTTTTGCCAGCTGTACAGCCTCATTGGCCGCAACGGGGGCAGGTATATCATCCGCATAAACTATTTCGTATACCGCTATTCGCAGTATCGACAGATCCACCTTTGAAAGGCGGTCTATATCCCAGTTTTCAAGGCCCTCGGATATAAGTTCGTCAATTTGCGCCTTATGCTCCACAATGCCCTTTGCCTCGTTTATAATAAACTTTTTGTCCCTGTTATGTATGGTGCGAAGCCTGCTTATTTTGTCCTCGTCCATATCGATAAGCGCACTTTCGCTTATGCTTTCGTCGGTGACATCGGCTGTTGTTTTGTATTCCTCGTCGTAGGTTGCCATTATCTGCTCTATAGCAACATCCACATCAAACTCCGCCTGAAAAACAATATTCAAAATGTGTTTCCTTGCTGTTTTTCTGCTCATAGTGTAGTCTCCTTATTTTTATTCGGCCTTTTCTTCGGGGGCCTTTTTAAAATCTATATCGGCTACATTTACATTTACCGCGCCGACACCGAGTCCCGTCATCGTTTCTATGGCATTTTTTATATTTTCCTGCACCTCTGTTGCAACATCGCGTATTTTATACTCGTAAAGCGCCATTATGGCAGCATCTATATAAACAATGCCGTCTTTTATTTCAATTTCTATACCCTTTGTCTTGCTTGCACTTTTTTTGCCGAAAATACCGCTGTTTAGCGACACAAGCTTTGCAACACCCTCTACCTCAAGTGCCGCAGTGGCCGCAATGACCGCAATGACCTCATCGGAGATTTGAATAACGCCCTTTCTTTCGTTTTCCATATCAATGCCTCCTCTAATTGGGGCTTTGCCCGTCCGAAACGTCCCGCCCCGATTTGTATTTGTATACACGCCATAATTATACTTATTTTAATTCTATCACAAAAAAAGCCTTTTGTAAATATTTTTATACAATAAACCACATATTGGTT
>CAMNCZ010000088.1 GCA_946534775.1 uncultured Eubacteriaceae bacterium | reverse complement strand
TTGGTTTTTATTATGTACTCCCCGACTTCTATAGCACGCTGTTCAATATAATCTTTCAAAATAAAAACTCCCATGTGTGTCAGTTCTTTGTACAGTATATGCCGATTTGTTGAAAATCAGCACCGTTACTTAAGCTAATGCATTGTTAGTTCAGCTATTGTTTTATCTTTTAATTACAACAACGATATTGCCCCTGCAATGTTATGAAAAAATATTGAAAAATATGAAATCTTGTGATACAATATTAATGAAACCTTTTCATTTGAGTTGCGGTTTATTTCATAAAGGGTGGTTTTTATGAACATATCGGAATTTGCAAAAATCGCAGGAGTATCACGTTCAGCTGTGAGCCGCTATTTCAATGACGGATATCTGAGCGAAGACAAGAAAAAACAAATTGAAGAAGCTATCGAAAAAACGGGATATGCGCCGTCACTTGCGGCGCGAAACACATCCAACCGTGTTACAAAGTTGGTCGGCGTTATCATACCCAAACTTTCAAGTGAAAGCTGCGCGCGTGTTACCGAGGGTATAAGTGCGGTACTTGACAAAGAGGGCTACAAACTGCTTTTGGTAAATACCGCAAACGACCACAGGCGCGAGGTGGAATCGCTGGAGTTGTTCCGCAAAAACCGTGTGGACGGGGTAATTTTGCTCGGCACGGTCTTTACCGATCTGCACAAGGCTGTGCTTAACAAAATGCACGTACCCGTTATAATAGTCGGACAGCAGTTAAAGGGATTCAGCTGTATTTGTCACAACGATACGGGCGCTGCAAAGGCGCTCACTAAACTTATGATAGAAAAAGGCGGCAAAAGACCCGCTATGATAGCCGTGACACAAGACGATCTTTCGGCGGGCAAAGCAAGGGTAGACGGCTTTAAATCGGCACTCGATGAATCGGGTATCAAATTCGGCGAAAAATCAGTCGAAATCTCCGATTTTACCATTGACTCGGGTTATATGGCAGCAAAAAGGCTTTTTTCACGCCCGCTAAAACCTGACTGCATTCTTTGTGCAACAGACACTATTGCCGCAGGTGCCGCACTTTACTGCCGCGAGGCTAATATAAAGATACCCGACGATGTTATGCTCTGCGGCATAGGCTGTGCCAAAATAGGTCGCACCGCCTATCCGTCCATCACAACGGCGCGCTTGCATTACAAAACGGCTGGTATGGAAGCTGCAAATATGCTGCTTTCGACCGTTAAACACAGGGATTCTATCCAACGCGTTATGGAACTTGATTATGACATCGTGGAAAGAGAATCCACAGGCGGCACTTCCGATATAGGTATCTGGGAATGAAACATAGTTTCTTATATGAAACTGTATGAAACCAACCGAAAATGTATCACACTTTCTTAACTTATGTCAATAGAATATATCCCCTGCAAATGGTATAATATATCCATAAAGACAAAACAAGACCGAAAGGGGATGTATTTATGGATTACAAAAAATGCGCTTCGGAAATTTTAAGTGCGATAGGCGGCAAAGACAATCTTGCAAGTGCCGCACACTGCGCAACGCGTCTGCGGCTTGTGATCGCAGATAACAGCAAGGTTCAAAAAGAAGTGCTTGAGGGCATTGACGGTGTAAAAGGTGTATTTGAGGCTGCTGGTCAGCTTCAAATAATCATAGGTACAGGTACGGTAAACAAAGTTTTTGCGGAATTTATTGCACTTGCAGGCGTAGAAGCCGCATCAAAGGACGATGTTAAGGCTGCGGCGGCCGCACAAGCTCCCGCATACAAAAGAGCGATAAAAACTTTGGGTGACATTTTTGTTCCCATTATTCCCGCCATTGTTGCAACGGGTCTTTTAAACGGTCTGTTGGGCGGTCTTTCAAAGGCTTTCCCGGGCATGGCGGACTCTTACCTGTTCGGACTTCTGGATATGTTTTCAAATACCGCGCTTGTATTTTTGCCTATACTTATTGCGATAAGTGCAGCTAAAATATTCGGCGGAAATATCTATCTGGGCGGCGTTATCGGTATGATAATGATACACCCCAACCTTGTAAACGCATGGTCGGCGGGCAGCGGTGCAGAAACCCAGACATTATGGTCATGGTTCGGCTTGTGGAACATTCAAAACACGGGCTACCAGGGTCACGTTATTCCCGTTGTCATTGCAGTGCTTCTGATGTGTACCATTGAGAAAAAACTGCATAAGGTTGTACCCGAGACATTCGATCTTTTTGTCACACCGCTTTTGTCGGTGCTTATTACGGGTTTCCTTACGCTTACACTTATAGGTCCTGTGTTCTCACAGCTTGAAACATGGGTATTAAGTTTTGCAAAAATGCTTATAGCTATACCTTTCGGCATAGGTGCATTTATAATGGGCGGCGTTTACGCACCTACGGTAGTTGCGGGCGTTCACCATATGTATAACGCAATAGAGCTTGCAATGCTTGCCGACAACGGCATGAATACATGGATGCCTATTGCAACTGCGGCAAATGTTGCACAGGGCGCTGCGGCACTTGCAGTCGCTTTCAAGACAAAACAGCAGAAAATAAAGTCAATGGCACTTCCCGCTTCGCTTTCGGCATTCATGGGTATTACAGAACCCGCGATCTTCGGTGTTAATGTACGTTACGGCAAACCACTTATCGCAGGTATGGCAGGCGGCGCGTGCGGTGCGGCAATAGCTTCTCTTATGGGTGTATACGCTACCGCAAACGGTGTTACGGGTATATTCGGTTTTCTTATCACAACGGAGAGTTTTGTGGGATATCTGCTTACATTCGTTGTTGCCGTCGCAGTTGCATTTGTACTTTCCTACATTATGTATAAGGATGCAGAACCCGTTGCCGCAGCTGTACCCGCAGCAGCTCCCGCCGTAAAAACGGAAGAACCCGCAATAGATACAAGCAGAGATTTTGACGATAACTGTGTATATTCACCTTTAAAAGGCAAGGCAGTTGCAATGAAAGATGTTCCCGATGATACATTTGCAGCGGAAGTACTTGGTCTTGGTGCAGCTGTAGAACCCACCGAAGGTAAGGTAGTTGCTCCTGCGGACGGCGTTGTAAGTACACTGTTTGATACAAAACACGCTATAGGTCTGGAACTTAAAAACGGTATGGAAATGCTTATCCATATAGGCATAAATACGGTAGAACTGGGCGGCGAGGGCTTTACGGCGCATATCGCGGACGGTGAAGAATTCAAGCGCGGTCAGACCCTTATAACCTTTGACCCCGATTTTATAAAGAGCAAAGGCTATAATATCACCACTCCTGTCATAATCACCAATCCCGACGATTATGCCGAGGTCAAAATGACGGCAAACGGCAATGTCGATTTCCTTGACGAACTTGTTAAAACCACAAAATAAGGATGATGCTATATGAAAAACGATTGGCGGCAAAAACTCCATTTAGAGCCGTTTAGGGGCTGGCTCAACGATCCGAACGGTCTTAGCTTTTTTAACGGTATGTATCACGTTTATTTTCAGTACTGCCCCGACAGTCCTTACGGCAAAGGCGATAAATGCTGGGGACATTTTCAAAGTCCCGACCTGCTGCATTGGGAGTTTACGGGTACTGTGCTTTTTCCCGATACGGAAGCCGACAAAAGCGGCGCATACTCGGGCTGCGGTCTTGTAAAGGATGACGAATTGTATCTGTTTTACACGGGCAATGTAAAACATCCCGGCGATTACGATTATATAACCGACGGCAGAGATGCAAATCAGATACTTGTCACCACAAAAGATGGGCATAATATGAGCAGAAAAAATATCCTGCTCGGAAATCACGATTACCCGGAATACTGTTCCCGACATGTACGCGACCCCAAAGTATGGGAAGAAGACGGAAAGTACAAAATGGTACTCGGTGCAAGAAAACTGGATGATACGGGCTGTGCGCTTATCTATACAACTAAGGACAGCGACCCCGCGGGCGAATGGTTTTTTGAAAAAGAGATATTCAAACCCAACTTTGGCTATATGTGGGAATGTCCCGATATTTTCACCTTAAACGGCAAAAAATATCTGAGCATTTCCCCACAGGGGCTTGAGCACACGGAATTTGAGCATCAGAACGTGTATTCTTCGGGCCGGTTTGATGAAAGTATGACGGATTTTACCGAATGGGACTACGGTTTTGATTTTTATGCACCGCAGACCTTTGAATCCCCCGACGGCAGAAGACTTTTAATAGGCTGGATGGGTATAGGCGATATACCTTACACAAATCCGACTGCCGAAAAAGGTTGGCAGCACTGCCTTACAATGCCGAGGGAACTCGGTATTGACGAATACGGACGCCTTGTGCAGAAACCTTTTAAGGAACTTAATTCGCTGCGCAAAGAAAAAATGGGATTTTCAAGCGGAGATGTTTTAAAAACCGACCTTCCGTTTGAATTATTCGCACTTATCGACAGCGATTTTGACATAAGGTTTGGTTTTCTTGAAATGCGTCTTAAAAACGGCGTGTTTACACTGGAATTTACCGATGATAAAGTCGGCTGCGGCAGAACAAAACGCAATGTTAAGCTGAACGGATGCGTCGATATCCGCATAATTGCCGATACATCATCAATGGAAATTTATTTGAACGGCGGTCAAAGGGTAATGAGTACACGATTTTATCCGCAAAGTACAGAAGTTGATATAATGGTAAACGGACTTGACGGGCTTGTATATACCCTTGACGGTATGGAGGTGAAAACGCGTGAATGACGTTCTTTTAGCTATCGGCGAAGCGCTGATTGACTTCATACCCGATAAAAAAGAGTGCGAATTTGATGAAGTGACGGCGTTTTCGCCAAAACTCGGCGGCGCACCCGCAAATGTCTGCGGTGCGTATTCTGCACTCGGCGGAAATTCAAAACTTCTGACACAGCTTGGTGACGATCCGTTCGGTCATAAAATTTTGAAAGAATTAAAAAGGTATAATATAGACACAAACTGCATAAGTCTTACAGACAAGGCAAACACGGCGCTTGCCTTTGTGAGTTTAGGCAAAAAAGGGGCAAGGACATTTTCTTTCTACAGAAAGCCGTCCGCCGATATGCTCTACCCGCCCGAAAGCGTAAAAAAAGAGTATTTTAAAGGCGCATACGCTCTGCACTTTTGCAGTGTTTCTCTCGGCGGTTTTCCTATGAGAGAGGCACATAAAACAGCGATAGAATACGCAAAAGATGCAGGGGCGATCATCAGCTTTGACCCGAATCTGAGGTTTCAGCTTTGGAATGACAAAGAAGCACTTAAAAAGACCGTTTGGGAGTTTATTCCGCTTGCCGATATACTTAAAATATCGGACGAGGAATTGAATTTTCTGACAGACGAGGAAGATATAAACAAGGCACTCGGCAGACTGTTTGTCGGTAATGTGAAACTTATTATCTACACCTGCGGCGGCAAAGGTGCTCACGCTTTTACAAAAACGGCGGCTGCATACCGAACCGCACGCGATGTGGAAGTTATCGACACTACGGGCGCGGGTGACGGGTTTATAGGCTCGTTTTTATGGAAACTGAAAAGCATGGGCATAAATGCAGACAGCTTAGAAAAACTGACAGAAGCTCAACTTTCCGACTGCCTTGACTTTTCAAACGAATTTTGCACATTAAGTGTTATGAAACACGGGGCAATAGCCTCATATCCAAACGAAGTTAAAATTTTAATGTAGTTTATACAAAAACGCAGCAGCGATAAAATACTGTATGTATGCAAAATTTTAAAAACCAAAAATTTTGCTTTGAATAAAATTTTATCTAAGAGGAGGAATTCACTATGAAAACATTTTCTTACACAATCAAGGACGAAGTAGGTATCCACGCAAGACCC
>CAMNCZ010000087.1 GCA_946534775.1 uncultured Eubacteriaceae bacterium | reverse complement strand
AAGTCTTCCAGCATCCATAAATCCTTACCAACCTTTCATCAATTGCTTCATCTTATCCTGCTTATCCAGAACAATCTAACATGACTCCCAATCCTCTGTTTTTAACGGCATAGCCTCGTATTTCAGTGTGAATGGATTCGTTGCCGGAATCGCATTGATGCGCTCTTTTGCCTGTGCTTCATTATTCAGCGCTATATCAATCCAGACATCCTCCAAAGTGTCCGGGATCTGACCGAACATATCAAAAATGTCTTCCAGTCGTTCTGACAGAACACTATGCACCTTATCTTCCACAGAGTCTTTATATCTCATATTGTAAATATGTATCTTGTCGCTGATCTGACCGATTCTCTGAATACGCCCTTTTCTCTGTTCAGTAGTTATTACAGAGCCGTTTGAAAGTTGTAATTTATCAGAAATAATAACATTATCTAATTGACATAGTCCAGAAGAACTATCCATAATCAAACTTCCATTTAGTGACTTTTGCACATTATGCCGCGCAAAGCATTTTTAACAGCAATGCCGTATCTTTATCATCAAGTATACCGTTACCGTCCAGATCCGCCAAAGCCGAGCCGAGATCATTTGAAACATAGGCTTTCTTCTGTGTGAATATCGCATCAAGAATATCCACAGTTCCGTTTTTATCGGCATCGCCCATATTCATTGCAGGATTTAATCCGCTGTATTTCGGCAGATAATTCCCCGCCGCACTAGTGACCGTATTTCCCGCATGGTTACAGCCGCTCATAGCCATATCCTCGGTAATATACCCGCTTATCTCGTGTGCATTACTGTCATTTTTATCGGTACCCGAGGTTATCTCACAACCTACCGTAAAGCAGTTCTTTATACTTGAATCATACCAGCTTCCGCCGACTATACCGCCCGCGTTGTTCTCGCCGTAGATAATGTTATTTATCGAGGAGCAGTTTTCTACCAGGCCGCCCTTTGTAAGATCACTGTTACCGCCCGATATTGCACCTGCACCCTTTGACGCATAGAAATACGAATTTCTTACACTCACATTCTTGACCGTACCGCCGTTTGCTATACAGCCGAACAGGCCGCCAAAGAAATAAGTCGGGTTTGCCGCACAGTACAAACCACTTATACTGTGTCCCTGTCCGTCAAAATTATAAGTGAAGAACTGTCCCTCGCTGTGTCCTGTCGCATTTCCTATAGGTATCCATTGATAAACATTGGCCGAATCCGCATACATTTTTCCGCTGTTTACCACTATATCCGCCGTAAGCCTTGCATCGCCCTTTGCGCTGTCATCGGTGCCGTTTATAAGGTAAGCGTACCAGTAGAGCTGACCCATATTGCTTATCTCGTATGCCCCGTTCCTGTAAACGGCAGGCTGGGGATAGCCCTCATCATTAAGCCCGTTCTCATAATACCCGTCTGCATTTGTGGTATGCTGGGTCGTACCCTCCGTGGTCTTTTCCGTAGTAGTTGTTGTGGGTGCCTTTGTTGTCGTTGTAGTGGTCGTTGTGGTAGTCGTTGTCGTTGTGGTGGTCGTTGTAGTGGCCTTTGTTGTCGTAGTCGTTGTTGTTTCGGTAGTCGTTTCGGTAGTCACATAGCTGTTACTGTAGCCACCCGATGCCTTATAGACTTTTTTATGACTGCTGTCCAAAACGGGATAAGTATCGCTTGTAAGTGTCTGATACCACACATCCGCCGTATATTCATCGCCCTGATTGAGCAGATAAGCCGCCTCGCCCGATGCAAAGCCCGCACTTGTAAGTTTTGATGCACCGCTGTCATCCGTAAAGCTGCCCGAAATATTGCCGTAACAGCAGTTTTCCTCGGTCGCTTTTGTGCCGTTTTGTTCAAAATATCCCGATATGGGCATTGAATATCCGCTTGCTCCGCTTATGCTGCAGCTGTATGTATAGCAGTTTTTGATGCTTGCGCCCTGCCAGCATCCGCCTACTATACCGCCCGCATTATCGGTTGCGGCTATTGTATTGTTTACCGAATAGCAGTTTTCTACCGTGCCGCCCGCATTAAGGTTGCTGTTGCCGCCCGAAACGGCACCCGCACCCTTGCTTGCCTTAAAATACGAGTTTATAACACCCGTGTTTTTGACCGTGCCGCCTTTTGCTATACAGCCGAACATACCCGCAAAGAACGGGGTCGAACCGCAGTAAAGACCGCTTACCGTATGTCCCTGTCCGTCAAAGGTATTTGTAAAGAACATACCCGTATCGTGTCCCGTTGCCGCACCGATAGGTGTCCACGCTCTTGCATTTGTTGAAGAAGCGGTCATCTTGCCGCTGTTTACCACTATATCATTTGTAAGCACCGCATTGGCACTTATGCCCTTGTTGATGAGCTCCGCATACCAGTAGAGCTGACCTGCGTTTGCTATATAATAAATATTATTTCTGTATTCGGGTTCCTGATAACTGCCGTCGCTTCCAAAACCGTTTGAGTCGTATACGACCTTATCGCTGTTGCCGTAGCCGCCTGCGGTCTGTATTACAACACCATGATCTTTTTCAAGTACGGGATAGCTGTCCTTAGGCGTAAAATCTATATTCTGATACCATACGTTGTCGCCGTTTGTGTTGAGGCGATAAGCCGCCTCGCCCGATGCAAACTGTGCGGCGGAAAGTGCCGTGGCATTTGCATCCGTGCCGCTTCCGCTTAAATAATAACAGTTTGTTACCGATGCTGTCATACTGCCCGATGTATTGACCGATGCAACAGCACTTTTTTCATTGCTCGTAATACTGCCCACGCTGTAGCAGTTTTTAACATAACTGTTGCCCGAAGAATGATTTATAAGGGAAACGATGCCGCCTGCCCTTTGAGTACAGGACACAGAACCGCCGAAACGGCAGTTTTCTACGGTACCGTATTGAATAACTGCACATATACCGCCCGCATTACCGTCGGAAAGAGCCGTTACAACAGCATCCGAGGAACAGCGTGATATTTTTCCGTTCAGAACGTTGCCCGCAATACTGCCCGCATGGCCGCCGTTTACATAAACATCGGATTCAAGCCTGCAATTTTCTATCACACCGCCGTCCCTTACATGATCCGCTATGGCTCCGTCAAAATGGGTAAGATTTGTAGTATCCGTAAAGCTTGAATTTTTTATGGTAAGGTTTTTGACCGTACCAACAAGCCAGCCGAACATTGAAGCCGTTGCATTTCCTCTTACGCACAGACCGCTTATGCTGTGTCCGTTTCCGTCAAATACACCCTCAAATCCCGTCAATGTTGTCCAGTTTGCTTCGCTGTAAGACGAGTCTACCTTATCGTCTGTCATAACGATATCGGCATACAGTCTTGCATTTTGTGTAGTCGGAACTCCGGGCTTTATCTGTGCCAGGAATTTTTCAAGATCCTGCTTGGTGTATATCATATAATAGCCTTCATTATCGGCAAATTCCGTATCAAACTCGCCCTTTGTAACATATATGCCCTTAGAATCGAGAACGTAAAATTCCTCCCAGTGGTTACCGTAAACGGTAGCATATATGGTATCTCTCTCCGAGCACATGATAATAAAGTTTTCCTTGCCCGAACTGTCAAAATAAGGTGCGCCGATCTTGGTATTGCGTGTCATTTTTGTAAATGTTTCCTGCCACTTGTAGGGGTCAAGCACATATATATTAAGACCCGCCGCCTCGACATCGTCCCAGCTGCATATCTCTTTGGTAACGCCGTTTTTTGCATATATTATCTTCATGCCGCTAAGGTCAAGCGTATCGCCGCTGTTATACTCCGTTTTTGTGGGCGGAGAAATGGTATTTATGCCGTCTGCCCAGGGAATTACCGCATTAAAAGCCGTATATTCTATATTTGCGCCGTGATTTGCGGGAACGTCAAATTTGCCGTCCACCGTTTTTACCATGATCGCACCCGTGCCGTAAATATCGACACTTTTACCGCTTTCTCCCGCATATACCACATGATACGGCACCTTTGATCTTATATGCTCCGTATCCTCTCCGAAGCTGTATCTGCCCGTTGTATCACGCTTCATCTGCGCTATTCTGAAATATCTCAGCGCATCGTTGAACGTCCATACGCTGCCGTCGTCATTTGCAAAAACCGTCGGGTCGGCTTTGTGATATTCGCTCATAAGGTATTCTATAACATATATATCCTTTTGTGTTCCCGTATAATTGGACGGTACATCCGTGGAATAGAAATATGAGTAGAATTTTTTGTACGCAGCCGCATCGCCGCTTAAGCGGTTTTTATAAACGCCCTTGTTTGCCTGTATATTCAGATAACGCAAAAACTGATAGGGCTGTGCGTAATCAAAATAAACATTATCGGAATACTTCCAGCCGTTTATGAAACTCTGACCGCAGGCATCGGTTTTTGAACCCATATACAGCCAATCCTCATGATTTGGCATTATGGAAACCGAAAGTGCCTCGTTGAGCCAAAGGCCGTAAATAACATCCGCCGACTCCGCCATAGCGTGCTGACATTCATGCGCAAGCACGGCAAAGCTCGACGAAAAATCCGTCTTTTTGTCATTGTACAGCACGGGGCGATATACACCCGTTACATTTGCATTGTAGCTGTAGCACCAGTTAAGCTGACTGCTGTCGCTTTCGCCCCTTATAAATATGGATATCCTGTCGGAATAATCATTGTAGCTTATGTATTTTTCAAAATCATAAGGCTCTAAATACTGCGGATATGTTATAGTGTCAAACTGCTCCACAATACTGCTTCCTGCCGCACTTTTTTCATCCGCGGTATAATTAAGCGCAGTATCCACCCACACAAAACAATGCTCGCCCACAGCTATACATTCATAGTTTACCGATTTGCCGAAATCTTTTACCTGTCCTACCGTGTAAGTTGTATTGCCTTTTTTCTGTGTCGACGTTTTTGTACCGCCGCCGCTTGTATACAGATGTTCACTGCCGCCGTTTACGGTATTGAGAGCCTCGCCAAGATCGTTCTCCGCCCCGGGACCGCCTTTCAGCACACCGTTTTCATCAAACACGATATTGCCCGTTGACTGTGCCGTCTGATAGTCATGGCTCGTATTTGATATAAGCACATAATCGCCGTAAAGCGTCTGTGCGGCACTGACGCGGGTCACAATTATATTTGTCATAAGCATGACAGCCGACAGTATCATTGATACTGCCTTTTTTGTTTTATGTATTTTCATTTATTCCGCTCCTTTCGGGATTTTGTTTTACATATAATTCTACATTATAATTATAACACATATCCGCAAAATAGAAACCGTCAATTTCGCAACAAAAATTTACGGAACTGACATATATCATGACGACCCCGATGCCGCAGGATAATAAAGATCAAGCCCAAAAAGAAAAGTGCCATAAGAATTGCTCCTATGGCACCCGTAGTGTGTTTTCTATATATGCAAAAGACAGCATCGTGAAACGCTGTCCCTGCGTGTGTATCCTCTATATCAACTTGATCAAGCGGTCTTATTGAGTATTGCTATTACATCAAGCATATCATTCTTTGTGTCGGCATTTGCATCGCTTCTTGCAAGTGAATTACTGTCAAGTGTTGCAGTGCCGCTTATATGTTTTAACAACAATGAGGCATCAGTTTCGTTTACAATGCCGTCATTGTTTACATCTCCGGCGGTCTCCAAAACAGGTGTTGTCCAATAGTCCGTAAAGGAACGTTCATCCTCGTCAAGAGTGTCGGCTGCGCCGTTTTCAACGCCGTTGACTATAAGACCTTTGCTGTAAAACCGATAAATAGCATCCGTGGAAACGTGTTCGGGTAGGTACATATAAAAACAGAATTCATATTTATATCCTGCTTTGAATACATAATCGTCTT
>CAMNCZ010000086.1 GCA_946534775.1 uncultured Eubacteriaceae bacterium | reverse complement strand
TGCCGCTAAAGCTAAATTTTATTTTTCCTTTTTGAATTAATCAGTGTTTCCCTTACAAAAGAGGTGTATTTTATGCTGACGGGAAAAACCGCCGTACTGGGCGTTACAGGCTCTATCGCCGCATATAAGACGGCAAGCCTTGCAAGTGCCCTGAAAAAACTTAATTGTGACGTACACGTTATTATGACAAAAAATGCGTGCGAAATAATAACTCCGCTTACCTTTGAACGCCTTACGGGCAATAAATGTATGGTGGAAACTTTTGACAAAATAACCGCTTTCGAGGTCGAACATATCGCAATAGCGCAAAAAGCCGATATTTTTATGATAGCCCCCGCTACCGCAAACATTATCGGCAAGGCTGCAAACGGCATAGCCGACGATATGCTCTCCACTACCCTTATGGCGACCCGCGCACCCGTGTATTTTGCACCCGCAATGAACACAAATATGTATCTTAACCCTATCGTTTTGGATAATATGAAAAAACTTGAACAATACGGCTATCATATAATTCAGGCTGCAAGCGGCCGCCTTGCCTGCGGTGACGTCGGTATCGGCAAAATGCCCGAACCCGAGGTGCTTTTGCAGTACATTTTAAAAGAACTTGCCTATAAAAAGGACCTTGCGGGCAAAAAAGTTATCGTTACGGCAGGCGCGACCTGCGAAGATATCGACCCCGTGCGTTATATAACAAACCGTTCCACGGGCAAAATGGGCATTGCCATAGCAAAGGCCGCTATGCTGCGCGGTGCAGATGTTACCCTTGTAAAGGCAAAGACCGATGTTGCGGCGCCAATGTTTGTAAACGCAGTGGATGTGCGCAGTGCCGAGGATATGTTCAATGCCGTGACCAAAGAATTTGACAGCTGCGATATAGTTATAAAGGCCGCTGCCGTTGCGGATTACACCCCCGCGTATATAGCAGACGAAAAGATAAAAAAGGCCGACGGCGATATGTCGATAAAACTTGACCGCACAAAAGATATTTTAAAATATCTTGGTGAACACAAGACCCACCAATATATCTGCGGTTTTTCAATGGAAACGGAAAATATGCTTGAAAACAGCCGCAAAAAGCTTGAAAAGAAAAACGCGGATATGATAGCGGCAAACTCGTTAAGGACCGAGGGGGCGGGTTTCGGCACCGATACAAACGTGCTTACACTCATCACCAAAGACAGCGAAACCGAACTTCCCATAATGTCAAAAGAGGACGCTGCGCATAAAATCCTTGACATAATTGCAAAATCTATAATCCATTAATTAATTATAGCTTTAAAGCTATAGTGTATATAAATATTTAGTATTATAAAAAACCCGTCATTTATAGTAAAATAATATGTAGAAAAAATCTATTTTTGTAAAAATAAATCGAAAAAACGGCATACCTTAAAAGTATGCGATTTAAGGAGGTATTTTGTTAATGAGCAGGATCGATAAGGTCAACGAACTTATTGCAAAAAGAGAGACTGTTCACTCTTCAAAGGAGCGTACACGTCTTGACAAGCTTTTTGATGAAAACAGCTTTGTCGAGATAGGCGCCCACAATGTAGAGGCAGGCGTTGTAACGGGCTACGGCACAATAAACGGCAGGCTTGCATACGCATTCTCGCAAATTGGCGCGGTAAATGTCGCACACGCGGAAAAAATAGCCAATCTTTACAATCTTGCAATAAAAATGGGCAACCCCGTTATCGGTATTATGGACAGCAAGGGCGTTAATATGGCAGAGGGTATAGACACACTTGAAGCCTTTGGCATAATACTTAAAAATCAGTCGCAGGCAAGCGGTGTTATCCCGCAGATATCTGTAATTGCAGGCGATTGTATGGGTATGGGCAGCTTTATCCCCGTACTTTCCGATTTTGTAATAATGACAAAGTCCAATAGTTCCCTTTTTATGCAGAGCCCTTCCGTATTTGAGGGCCTTGACGGCAAAGCCAACCCGCCTTCAAGCCTTGATGCCGCAAGACACGCACAGAAAACGGGTCTTGTGCATATAGTGGGCGATACCGAGGATGACTGTTTTACCCTTACAAGGAAGCTTTTGGATTTTCTCCCCGAAAACAACCTTGAAATGGAAATGATCGAGCCTACAGACGACCTTAACCGTGTAGACCTGCATCTTAACGAATTTATGCCCGAGGATAACGAAACACCCATTGATGTGCGCTATCTCATAAATTCTATAGTTGACGACGGCGATTTCTTTGAGATACATAAAGAATACTCCCCCAATATGATAGTCGGTTTTGCACGTTTTGCGGGCATAACAACAGGACTTATCGCAAATAACGGCCGTCTTAATATAACAGCTGCTTTAAAGGCGGGTGAGTTTGTCAATATATGCGATGCATTCAATATCCCCGTTATCACACTTACGGATGTTGCAGGCTATGACAAAAAACTCGGCGAAGAGCTCAACGGCATCGAAAAATACGGTGCTAAGCTTATTTACAGCTTTGCAAGCGCTTCTGTACCCAAGATAAACATAATTATAAGAAACGCTATCGGCAACGCTTATATGCTTATGAACAGCAAGCATATCGGCGCGGATATCGTTTATGCATGGCCTTCCGCTTGTATTGCCCTTATGGACAAAAAGGCATACACTACCCTTATGAAAACCACAAACGAAAATTACGACGAGATATCAAGCCCATACAATGCCGAAGAACTCGGCTATGTGGACAGCCTTATCGTACCTTCCAACACCAGAAAAAGAATTATCGTTGCCCTTGAAATGCTTATGACAAAGCGTGAAAACAAATCCGCCCGCAAGCATTCAAGCATTGAGTTTTAAGGGGTGATAATGGTATGAACAATATGAATATGGCCGATAAAATGGCTGAAGGCGTTGCCGTTTCCATTATGGGCTTTATAATAGTATTTATTGTGCTTTTGGTAATAATGGGCATTTTAAGCCTGTTTAACCTTTTCGCAAAATACTGCGAGAAAAAAACGGCACAGACAACGGACATACCCGAAGTTCCCTCTGCCCCGCCCGCAGAGCCCGAAAACCTTATGGACGACACACAGCTTGTTGCCGTTATTGCAGCAGCTATAGCCGCAGCCGCCGCAGATGAAAACGACGGCCAAGTCGAAGGCACAGACGGCCTTGTTATAAAGAGCATAAGGCGCGCAAATGCTTGGAATAAAGAAGCATTGAGCCAGAACACTAATTTTTGATATATTAAGGAGATCCACTATGAAAAGCTATAAAATTACTGTAAATGGAACTGTTTATGATGTTCAGGTAGAGGAAACAGGCAGCCATACATCTGCACCCGCGCCCGCAGCGTCGGCACCCGCACAGGCAGCTACACCCGCGCCCGCAGCATCGGCACCCGCACCTTCGGGCAGCGGTTCGGGCACACCCGTTACGGCACCTATGCCCGGCAATATACTTGATATAAAGGTAAAGCTTGGTGACAGCGTAAGCGAAAACCAGGTAGTTATTATACTTGAAGCTATGAAAATGGAAAACGAGATCATCTCCCCCGCTGCGGGCAAGGTAACAGGCATAAATGTTACAAAGGGCCAGACAGTTGCAAGCGGCGATACACTTATAACCGTCGGTTAAGGGGGCAGCGATATGTGGCAAAAAATACAGATGAGCCTTTACGAATTTGTGGCACATTCGGGTTTTGCGCAGTTTTTTGAGCCCGACGGCTGGAAATTCGCAGTTATGATAATTGTTGCACTCGGGCTTTTATATCTTGCAATAGCAAAAAAATTCGAGCCGCTTCTGCTTCTTCCCATAGCGTTTGGTATGCTGCTTGCAAACCTGCCGTTAAGTGGGGTCATGAACGAACCCGTAAAGCCGATATTTGACCTTTTGGGTATTAAACAGACCGTTTTCGGGCCAATGCAGTCCACTTACAAAATAACGGCATCTTATGCAAGTGAGGAATTAAGGCGCACGACCGAAACAAACGGCGGCCTTTTGTACTATATTTTCCAGGGTGACGAACTCGGTATCTTCCCTCCCCTTATCTTTATGGGTGTAGGCGCACTTACCGACTTTGGCCCGCTTATTGCAAACCCCAAAAGCCTTCTTTTGGGCGCTGCGGCACAGTTTGGCATATTTGCCGCCTTCCTTGGCGCATTAAAACTGGGCTTTACATTTGAAGAAGCCGCTTCTATCGGCATTATCGGCGGTGCGGACGGCCCTACGGCTATATTTACAACAACGCAGCTGGCCCCCAAACTTCTGCCCACCGTAACCGTTGCGGCATACAGCTATATGGCGCTGATACCCATAATTCAGCCGCCTATTATGAAGCTTCTTACAACAAAAAAAGAACGCGCCATAAAAATGGAGCAGCTTCGCCCCGTTTCCAGGCGCGAAAAGATACTTTTCCCAATAATAACCGCTATCGTGGTAATACTTATACTTCCCGATACGGCATCTCTTATCGGTATGCTTATGCTGGGCAACCTTTTAAGGGAGTCCACAGTTACCGAAAAACTTGCACATCACGCAAGTGAAGCGCTTATGTACACAATAAGCATATTTATCGGCATAAGCGTCGGTGCAACAACACGCGCCGATAACTTCCTTGTACCCGAAACACTTAAAGTGCTTGCTCTCGGCCTTGCGGCATTTGCTTTCTCCACTGCTTTCGGCGTTATCTTCGGCAAGATAATGTGCAAATTAAGCGGCGGCAAGATCAATCCGCTTATAGGTGCCGCAGGCGTTTCCGCCGTACCTATGGCAGCAAGAGTTGCTCAGAACGTCGGCAAGGAAGAAAACCCCAACAACTACCTTCTTATGCATGCTATGGGCCCAAATGTTGCGGGCGTTATAGGTTCTGCGGTAGCATCGGGTATTTTCCTTTCTCTTTACAGATAAAAAAACTTTGGAGGTATTCATAAATGGCTATAAAAATTTGTGACTGTACACTTCGTGACGGCCAGCAGTCCCTTATTGCAACGCGTATGCGCATAGAGGAAATGCAGCCGATACTTGAAAAAATGGATACAGCGGGCTTTCACGCAATGGAAGTCTGGGGCGGCGCTACTTTCGACAGCTGTCTGCGCTACCTTCGTGAAGACCCTTGGGAAAGACTGCGTACTTTCCGCTCTGCTTTAAAAAACACAAAACTTCAGATGCTTTTAAGAGGACAGAATATCCTCGGCTACAAAAATTACCCCGATGATATCGTTGATGCCTTTGTAAGAAAAAGCATTGAAAACGGTATCGATATAATACGAATTTTCGATGCATTAAATGACGCAAGAAACCTTGAGACCGCCGTAAAAGCCACAAAAGCCGAAGGCGCTCACGCTCAGCTTGCCATCAGCTACACTTTAAGCGATGTACATACACTTGACTACTTTGTACAGCTTGCAAAAGATTATCAAAATCTCGGTGCGGATTCCATCTGTATAAAGGATATGGCGGGTCTTTTGCTTCCTAAGGCAGCTTACGACCTTGTCAAAGCACTCAAAAAAGTTATCACCGTACCTATCGAAATACACAGCCACTACACCAGCGGCGTTGCTTCAATGACTTATTTAAAGGCTATTGAAGCGGGTGCGGACATTATCGATACGGATATGTCGCCTTTAAGTATGGGTACCGCCCAGCCTGCTACAGAGGTAATGATCGCGGCTTTAAAAGGCACCAAATACGATACGGGCATAGACGAAAACACACTTAAATCGATTTGCGATTACTTTAAGCCAATACGCGAAAAAGCACTTGAAAGCGGTCTTTTAAGCCCCAAAGTGCTTGCCGTTGATATCGCCACACTTATGTACCAGGTACCCGGCGGTATGCTTTCAAACCTTGTAAGTCAGCTTAAAAACGCAAATGCAGAAGATAAATATGACGACGTTTTAAAGGAGAT
>CAMNCZ010000085.1 GCA_946534775.1 uncultured Eubacteriaceae bacterium | reverse complement strand
TCTATATTATCTTTTTTATTCTTCCAGTTACCGATTGCTGCGACTATCTCATCAGTGTTTATTCTATTAGCAGTTTGAAATGTTTTATCAATATGGTATAATGTAGATTTTCCTGCACCATTCACGCCGGCAAATATAGTATAACAAGGCATTTTAAAATCTCTTTTCTAAAATAACTTGTTTTTGCTTTTGTCCTAAAACAATTGTAATAACCTTACGAATAAAATCTTGTTCTTCTTCGGTATCTGCTTGTTCAATAAGTTCCGGCACTTCCTCAAGACTTATATCTTGTAAATCTTTGTATAGTTCTTTTATATTATCTATTCTTACCATAAAACACTCCCCCTTCAACTCAATATGATCTACTAATATCATTTTAGCATAAATGTTGCTAAATGTAAAGGCTATTAAGACGATTATTGGTAAAGTGAGACAGAGGCTGACCGAGACCGATGAAAAAGTTTGGTGTCTAAATTTACAGAGCCACTTTTATCGCCAATACGTTATATCATACGCAATACTGAGCACATAATTATTTATATTTGCGATTGATTTTCGCCGATTTTGACTTTTTCAGCAGTTTTGGTCTGACCCCTGTACCTATGTTTATGAACATCATCATATCGTAAACGACCGACATTTTTATCACTCACGATAATTTTATAAGTGCCTGCTGAGCCGCAGCCTGCTCTGCCTCTTTTTTGCTTGCGCCGCTGCCTACCCCAAGTACTTTGCCGCCGTGACTGACACTTGCACTGAAAACCTTGTTATGTGCAGGGCCCTTCTCGTCTATTATTTTGTATTCAAGCGGTATTTTGCTGTCACGCTGTATTATCTCCTGTAAATTTGTTTTGCTGTCCAGTTTTTTAAACTCTGTACGCATTACCTTTATCTCGTTTTCAAGCTGGCAAAGCACAAATTTTTCGGCGCACTCTATGCCGCCGTCCATATATATAGCGCCTATAAGCGCCTCAAATGCATCTGCAAGCACGGACACCCTGTCACGGCCGCCCGTCATTTCCTCGCCCTTGCCAAGGCGCAGATATTCTCCAAGCTTAATGCCCCTTGCCTTTTTTGAGAGCATAGCCTCACACACAACACTTGCACGCAGCTTTGTCAACTCGCCCTCGGGTATTTCGGGAAAATGTTTAAATACATAGCTTCCCACTATAAAGCCAAGTACCGCATCGCCCAAAAATTCCAGTCTTTCATTATATGCATAGCCCGACAGCCTGTTTTCGTTGGCGTAAGAACTATGTGTCAGGGCCGTAGTGATATATTCCCTGTTTTTAAAGCTGTATCCTATTGTTTTTTCAAGTTTATCCATTTGTCTTCCTTTCCGAATAATGCCGTGAATAAAGCCTGATAAAACGAGGCTGCCGCAAAAATATTTTGAACCACCCTCGAATTATCAAACAAAAAATCAGCCGCCACACACGATAGTATGACGGCCTTTTTATTACTTGTTTGCTAAAGCGTTTTTGATGTAGTTTACAGCATCGCCTACAGTTTTGATGTTTTCTGTATCTTCGCTTGCAAATTCCATATCATACTCTTCCTCAAGTTCGGAAATGATCTGGAAAAGGTCAAGTGAATCAGCGCCTAAATCATCAATGAAAGATGACTCCATTGTGATCTCGTCTTCAGAAATACTCATCTGTCCTGCAACAATTTCTTTTACCTTATCAAATTCCATTTTTATATCCTCCTTATATTTTTGCTTATCTTTTCACAATGTTTACTATACTATATATACAAAAATTTGGCAATACTTTTTTTGAAATTTTTTAAAAAAAATTTTTATTTTTTTTATTTTTTTATTCCTTTGCCTCTTCAACAGGGGTATTGAGCTTCTCTGCTATCTTGTTTACAATATCGCCTTCGATAAACTTTGAACACTGCAAAATAGCACCCCTTATATCCTTGTGGTCACTGCTGCCGTGCGCTTTTACCACCAGCGCTTTAAGGCCCAAAAACGGTGCGCCCGCCACTTCATCATACTCAAAATACGCTTTAACGCGCTTAAATGCGCCCGAAGCGATAACAGCGCCAAGCTTTGAGATGAAATTTGCCATAAGTTCTTTTTTGATTATGCGCAAAAGGCTTTTGCTGAAACCTTCCATAAGCTTTAATATTACATTGCCTACAAAAGCATCGCAGACGATAACATCGGCCTCGCCTTTTGATATGTCGCGTGCCTCCACATTGCCGATAAAGTTAATGTTTTTCTGTTCCTTTAAAAGGCCGTAGGTTTCCTTTACAACTGCGTTGCCCTTTTCGGGTTCCGCACCGATATTTACAAGACCCACACGAGGTTCCTTAACACCTATTACGTTTTCGTAATAAACAGAACCCATTGTCGCAAACTGTACCAGATAACTCGGCTTTGCATCCACATTTGCACCTGCATCTATAAGCAATGTAAAGCCTTTTTCGGTTGGCAGCATAGTACCGAGCGCAGGCCTTTCCACGCCTTTTATCCTGCCCACAATAAGCGTTGCGCCCGTAAGCAGCGCACCTGTATTACCTGCCGAAACAAAGGCCGAAGCTTCGCCTTTTTTAAGCATATTCATACCCACTACCATAGATGAATTTTTCTTTTTCTTTATTGCAACAGTGGGTGTATCGCAGTTTTCGATAACCTCGTCTGCGTTTACGATAAAAATTTTATCCTCGTCATAAGTGTATTTGGCAAGTTCTTCTTTTATAATATTTTCCTTGCCGACAAGAGCGATTTTGTAATTGATCTCCTTTGACGTATTTACAGCGCCCTTAACTACCTCTACGGGGGCATTGTCGCCGCCCATTGCATCAACAGCAATAACCTGCATTTTTTACTGCACTCCTTAAATTTTGTTATATTTTCGTATCAATCGCCGAAAGATATGCCTATCTCTCTTGCCGCCGTAATAACTTCGCTGTCAAGCGGCACGGTTTTAAGTTTTCCCGCAACCTCATCAAGCGGCACGGGAACTATTTTATTGTCCTTCAAAGCGACCATATAGCCGTATTTTTTGTTTATGATAAGTTCTGCGGCCTTTGCACCCAAGCGTGTGGAAAGCACCCTGTCATAAGCCGATGGTTCACCGCCGCGCTGAACGTGGCCCGGTATGGTAACACGCACTTCAAGGTCACTTCTTGCCGCTATTTCATCGGCAATACGGTATGAAATATTTGAATACTTCATATTTTCCCTTGCCTGCCTGAATTCTTTTTTGCTCATTTTAGCTTCTTCCTGCGATATCGCACCCTCTGCGACCGCAAGTATGGAAAACTTTTTCTGCGCACGCCTGCGTGCCTCAAGCACCTCTACCACCTTATCTATATTATAGGGTATCTCGGGCAAAAGTATTACTTCAACACCGCCCGCAACGCCTGCATAAAGCGTAAGCCAGCCTGCTTTGTGCCCCATTATCTCGGCAATGAATATACGGCTGTGGCTTGTTGCGGTAGAATGGAGTCTGTCTATAACATCCGTTGCCACGCCAAGCGCACTGTGAAAACCGAATGTCATATCCGTACCCCAGATATCGTTGTCGATAGTTTTTGGCAAAGTCACAACATTAAGGCCTTCCTCACTTAATAAATTAGCGGTTTTGTGTGTGCCGTTGCCGCCCAATACAACAAGGCAGTCAAGGCCGAGAAGGTTATAAGTTTCTTTCATCTTCTTCACACGCGGCATACCCTCTTCGTTTTTAAGCTCCTTAAAAGGAACGCGGGAAGTACCGAGTATGGTACCGCCAAGATTGAGTATACCCGAAAAATCCCTTGATGTAAGCACATCATACTCATTGTTGATAAGCCCCTTGTAGCCGTCTTTAAAGCCGTACACTTTAAGGTCGGAACCGTAGTGTTCAAACAGATGTTTTGCAACACCGCGCATTGTGGCGTTAAGTCCCTGACAGTCACCGCCGCTTGTTAAAAAACCGATCTTTTTCATACTTCATTGCCCCCTTTTTTTGTATTATTAAATTTTTTATTTTGACTGAGCATATTCGGGATCCATCATTTTCGCAGCCTCAATCTGCGCCTGAACGGCCTCCCTTTGTTCATCACTCATTCCCGCACCGTAGTCCTCGTTTATATTAAGCGAGTCCTCTGCCGCCATTTTGTTTACCGCATCTTCCGCAAAGCTGTATTTATCACCCGCCGCCTGCGTAGTCTGCGGTTCACTTTCGTTTTTTGAACTGCCGCAGCCGCTTAAAGCCAGCACAAATACAGCCAAAATCAATACTTTTTTCATTTATTTCCCCTCTTTTGTTTTTTTTACAAATTATTTTTGATAATTTTGAACCTGCTCTATCATTTGTTTTTCTTTTTCGGCCTGCGCCTTTTGCGCAGCATAGTCGGTAATAACCTGCTCTTTTACCTTTTCGGGATCGTTTTTAATATCTTCCGCCGAAACCTGACCCTGCCGAAAATTTTGGTTGTTTTCCTGCATCTGCTGTAAAAGCTTTTCATTATTTTCGGCAAGTTTATTCCGTATCTCCGATGTATCGTAGGAATACGGCTCTGTCGGCGTTTCTGCCGTATTCTGCGGAGTATCGCTTTTTTCCATTTCGGAAGAGACCGCACTCATAACAGCATTGTCAACGGCATCGCACCCGCATAAAAGCATTACACAAAAAGACAAAAACAAAAGTTTTTTCATATATTTCTCACCTTATTTCTCCCACTTATCCTTCGTCACCCAATACTGCCTCCGCAATATTTTTGCAGTGGTCACCGATACGTTCAATATTATGCAGTATCTCGGTATATACGACCGAAAGATTCGGTGCGCATTTTTTCTTTTTTAGCCTCTTCATATGGCGTTTTCTCAGCCTTGCTTCAAGGTTGTCTATACGGTCCTCATCTTCAAGAACCATATTCGCAAGCTTTTTGTCGTCATTCTCAAGCGATTTCATTGCATTGTCAAGCATAACATTTACTATATCAAAACTTTCGTCGATTTCTTCCTGAGCTTCCTCGGAAAATTCGTAACCTTTTTTGATCATCGTATGTACTACTTTGGTTATATCCATACAGCGGTCGCCAACGTGTTCAACATCGTTTGCAACGTGCATAAGGCTTGCTATCCTTACGGCCTGCTGCTCGGTAAGACTTGTCTGTGTGGAAATATTGGATATATATCTTACTATAGCGTCCTGAAGCTTGTCCACTACATCTTCAAGCCTTGTTACCTCGTCAATATCCGACTGATTTTTATTTTTAACGGCAAGACGCGCATGTTCCATCATTTTTTTCGCAAAGCCCGCCGTTCTCGAAAGTTCGTTTACGCAAAGATGCATAGCAAAAACAGGCTGTTCCAATATCTTTTCGTCAAGATATTTGGGTGTGCTTTCATCTATCACATCATCATCACCCGGCACGATAAATTCCACTATTTTTATCATAAGTCCGCAAAGCGGAAGCCAGATAACGGCACCGACAATATTGAATATCGAGTGCGCATTAGCTATCTGTCGGGAAATAACGCTTACATCGTCAATAACATTGCCTACAGGCGATATAAAGCGCACAAAGCGGCTGTACAGCGGTATTATAAACATAAACAGCAATGTCAGCGTAACATTGAACACAAGGTTTGACAGCGCCGTTCTTTTGGCATCTTTGCCCTTGCCCATACCTGCGATAAGTGAGGGAAGCGTTGCACCGATATTTGTACCGAAAATTATCGGGATAGCGCCCTGCAAGCCTATAATACTGGTCACGCCGTCTGATATCGGCTGTTTTGCAAAATTTTGTATGATAGCCACTACCGCCGAACTTGACTGTATGATAAGTGTCATAACAAGACCCGTTATTGCGCCAAGTACAGGCGTATCCGCAACTTTCGCTATGGTTTCCGTAAAAGCGGGA
>CAMNCZ010000084.1 GCA_946534775.1 uncultured Eubacteriaceae bacterium | reverse complement strand
TTTGGAGAATATTTATTATTTTAATCCCGAATAATGTTTCACGTGAAACAAAAAGAGGTATAGTCTTTGCGACTATACCTCTTTTTGTATTATACAAGAGCAAGTGCCTGTTCAAAATCCGCAATTATATCATCAACATTTTCAATACCTACACTCAAACGAATAAGATCGGGTGTTACACCACACTCTTCAAGCTGTTTGTCGGTAAGCTGTCTATGAGTAGAAGATGCAGGATGAAGAACGCTTGTTCTTGCATCTGCTACATGGCAAACTATAGCTGCAAGTTTAAGGTTGTCCATAACCTTAACTGCTGCATCTCTGCCTCCCTTTACACCAAAACTGATAACACCGCATACACCATTTGGGAAATACTTTTCAGCGATAGGTTTGTATTTTGAGCTGTCAAGCAAAGGATAATTTACCCAAGAAACCTTTGGATGATTTTCAAGGTATTTAGCTACTTTAAGTGCGTTGCTGCAATGTCTTTCCATCCTTAAATGCAGTGTTTCAAGACCAAGATTAAGTAAAAATGCATTCTGCGGAGCGGGAGATGCACCGAGATCACGCATAAGCTGTGCCCTTGCTTTTACTATATAAGCGGCTTTGCCGAAGTTTTTGGTATATACAACACCGTGATAACTTTCATCGGGTTCGGTAAACTCAGGGAATTTTCCGTTTGCCCAATTAAAATTACCGCTGTCAACAATAACACCGCCAAGTGCAACAGCGTGACCGTCCATATATTTTGATGTAGAATGAACAACTATATCTGCGCCATATTCGATAGGTCTGCACATAATAGGCGTTGGGAAAGTATTGTCAACTATAAAAGGTATATCATTTTCGTGTGCAAGACGGGCAAATTTTTCAAAATCCAGCACGTCAAGCGACGGATTTGAAACAGACTCGCCAAAAACAGCCTTTGTATTAGGCTTAATAGCCTTTTTAAGTTCCTCATAAGGTGCAGAAGCATCAACAAATGTAAAATCAATACCGAATTTTTTAAGTGTTACATTGAAAAGATTGAATGTACCGCCATAAATAGCCGCAGCGCTGACAACGTGATCACCTGCTTTGCAGATATTCATAATTGCTATAAGCGTAGCCGACTGACCCGCAGCTGTAAGCATAGCACCTACACCACCCTCAAGATCGGCAATTTTTGCTTCAACAAAACCGCAGGTTGGGTTTGCAAGACGGGTGTAAAAATAACCGTCCTCTTTTAAATCGAAAAGATCACCCATTGTCTGAGTACTTTCATATTTGTAAGTAGTACTCTGAATAATTGGTATAACACGGCTTTCACCGTTTCCGGGATTATAACCCGACTGAATACATTTTGTTTCTATATTCATTTTTCTTCCTCCTATGTAATGATTGAATGATCATTAAATTTTATGAGATTACCCATATTTCATATATGAAATATACATACATATATTTTAACAAAAAATCCCCGTATTGTAAATATCAAATACGAGGATTTTTAAATTTTATCATTAAATCCTATAATCAGTAATTCAACACCCATTTTATCACTGACAAAACCGCTTTTTATATTTTCCTCACACTGATAACATTGTGTAAGATATTTATACAAAACGGTGCGTTTGAAATTTTTTGCCTGTTCCAGGTAGCTGCGAGCCGAACGTTCAAACAGTTTATACTCGGGCAGACTTTCGGCTATTTGCTTTGGCGGCATACCCTTTTCGGCAAGATATCTGCACTCTATCATAATTTTTAATTGCCGCACAAGCATTGTAAGCACACCGAAAGCGCTCCCCTTAGCACTAAGCATATTATGATAAACCGCAAGAGCTTGTGCCGTATTTCTGCGGCCGACCGCTTCAAGCAGCTTAAACATATTCATTTCGGGAGTCTTACTGCAAACTTCATCTATATCAGCCTCGGTTATATTTTTTCCTCCCGTATAAACAAGCAGTTTTGAAATTTCACCATTTATACGCTCAATGCTGTCACCCACGCAAGTCACAAAATATTCCGCAGGTATCTTTACAGGACAATTTTTATTTACATAATTCACCAGTTCATACGGCTTTAAGGCCTTAAAATCAAAAACCTCACCGTATTTTTTTATTGCCTTATACAGCGAATTTGTGCCGTTTGTTTCATTTTCGGTAAAAACAAGAACCGTTGTTTCGGGAATATCAGCAACAAATTTTGCCATAGCATCGGTATCGTCTTTTTTACCTTTAACAAACAAACCACTGTATTTTACCTGAACAAGGCGCTTTTCCGACATAAACGGCAGCATACCGCAGTCCGCAGTTACTGCCGCAAGATCTATCGTATCTTTATAAACGCTGTGGTTCATTGCCGCCATCGTGTCATCGGGCAAAACGGCGGCTTTTATTTCTTTTTCCTTTTGGGCGACAAGATAATATTCATCACCGCAGATAAGATATACATTTTTCATATCTTATTTATCCTCATTTTTTTCTTCGGCTTCTTTATAAATAAGGTCCTCGTTGCGCGATACCGTCTTACTGATATCGACACCGCCTTTGTACTCGTTGAGTTTTTCACCCTCTACAAGAAATTGTACCTTATTTACATAGTCAAGCTCCGTAAGCGAATTTACCACGGAATAAATTGAAAGCAGTTCCGAAGATATCGAAGTGTGCCTTGATGTCACATCAGCCGAAAGATTTACATAACAAATACCTTCCTCTGTCTTGATATCTCTTATTTTGATATCGGGAGTGACCGTAGGTACAAGACTACTGTCCAACGGACCCTGTATTATCTGCTCCACTATCTGATATTCCGTACTTTGACTTTGCTTTATCTCTATACTGCGCTCCTCGCGTATAAGACTTCGCTGTCTTGCATCCGTAAAATACAAGACCACCTGCTGACGATCCCTTTTTTCGGGATCCAAACTTGGATTATTTGCAACATTATTGCGATTGTAACGCTCAGATGCATCACCCGTTGAATTTATGACCGGTTCGTCATTTACATAAAAATATACATTACGCAGAAAATCAAGCTCGGTAAGGGTGTACACCATACCCGAAATACAAAGTACACGCTGCGATTCACTCAGATCATAAAATCTATCCGTAAAATTTATTTTTGCAATATTTTCGTTATGGTCAACCGGATATATAAGCGTTGTAAAATTTTTCAAATCGTTATCAGGCAGCGAAAGCGTTGAATTGACAGGACCGTTCATATACTCATTATAAACGGTTTTTACAGCCTCTTCTCGGTTTTCGGGCAGTTTGGAACGTCGTTTTTCGGTCTCGAGTGTGCCCGTTACATCCGAAACATAATAGTAACTTATCTCCTTTGTACCGTCAAAATCAGGGTTTCGGTTAATATTGAAAAGGTAGACACCTATTAAAGTTATCAGCAATGCCGACATTATAACGGCAAATGTGGTTTTAACCTTCATTTGAACGCACCCCCTGATATTTGATAGGCAAACGCACAATAAATGTCGCACCTTCACCTTCCGCACTTACCACCTTTATACTGCCGTTATGCATCATAACCGTAGAATGTGTTATAGCAAGGCCGAGACCCGTACCGCCTGTTTCCCTGTCACGCGTTTTATCCACACGATAAAAACGGTTGAATATTTTTTGCTGTTCATCGGGACTGATGCCTATACCCGTATCTTTAACGGTAAAATATGCATTTTGATGGTCCGCATCTACAGTAACACTTACACTGCCGTCATTCGGCGTGTATTTTACCGCATTTTCCACAAGGTTTGAAAGTGCAAGTGCAAGCTTCATCTCGTCAGCCTCTATTTTTACTTCTTTTACATTATCAAGTGTTAGGCTGATATTCTTCTTGCCCGCAAGTGGGTTTATTCTTTTCACTATCGCCGCCACAAGCTCGCTCAAATCGGTCTCGGATATATTAAGAACACCCTCTTCGCGATAATCAAGTTTTACAAGTGCAAGCAGGTCGTTGATAATATTTGTCATTCTATCAACCTCACTGTTTATGTCCTGCATAAATTCGCGGTACATTTCAACGGGCATATCTTCCTGCAAAAGCAGCGATTCACTCAATACCTTTATACTTGAAAGCGGCGTTTTAAGCTCATGCGATACGTTGGAAACAAACTCCGCCCTGGCGGTATCTACATGTTCAAGCTGCTGTGTCATTACATTGATAGCCTCTGCCACACGGCTAAGTTCGTTATGACCCTGCACTTCAAGCCTGTTATGCAGCTGACCGCCCGCAATACGCCTGATGGTATTAAGAATGTTATTAAGCGGCACAAAAATTGCCTGTGTAATAAAAAATGCCACAACCACCAGCAGTACGGAGATGACCACCGTTACCATCAGCCAGTTATGGTTAAGTTCGTCAAGCAGTGTATTTACCTCATCAAAAGAAGCTACCAACAATACAACGCCCGTTTTTTGCGAAAAATCGTTTTCTATATATGCAGAGGCGTAAATAACACCCTCTTCTTCCCTTAAATTTGCATCGTCTTTGCCGTCAAGCGCAACAAGTATCTCGGGCACAACGCACATTTTGCCGACAGCCGAACGGTTTGTATCGGCAACCGCCACACCAAGGCTATCTACAACTATGATACGAAATCCCTCTTCCTCACTTTTTTGATCTATTTCATCGATAAACTGCCCTCGCAGCTTATTATCGTTAAGATAGTTGTTTTTTTGTATACTTACGGCAACTTTGTTTGCTTCGTAAAGAAGTTCTTTTTCCTTGCTGTCCTCAAAATAAGTCTTTAAATTTGATGAGATAACAAGCGAATAAATTATAAGCGGCAATATACCTATAAGAAATACCGACACAAACAGCATAAATTTAAGACTTTGATACCATTTTATGCCAAAATTAGACGATACATGCGCAAACTTAGCTGAAATAGTAACCAACCCCCCACTTTGTATGGATATACTGCGGTTCGCTTGGTGTTTCCTCTATTTTTTCACGCAGACGCCTTACATGCACATCTACAGCGCGCGCATCACCCGGATATCCTATACCCCAAATGGTATTAAGCAGATTTTCGCGGCTGTATACCTTTCCCGGATTTTCCATAAAAAGCTCAAGCATATCAAATTCTTTAGCTGTAAGATTTTTTTCTTTATTATTAAGAAAACATCTGCGTGACTCCAAATCAAGGGTAAGGCCGCGTATTTTAAGCACATTTTTCTTTTCTTCCGCCACGGGCACCGTGCGCACACTGCGGCGCAGAATAGCCTTTATCCTCGCTTTTAACTCCAATATATTAAAGGGCTTTGTGATATAATCGTCTGCGCCGTATTCAAGGCCCATTATCTTATCCATATCCTCGCCCTTTGCCGTAACCATAATTATCGGCACATTTGAAAACTCCCTTATACGCTGACAAACTTCCAACCCGTCAAGTTTTGGCAGCATAACATCAAGCAAAATAAGGCTGTAATCGTTTTGTGTTGCCAGATTAAGCGCCTCTTCGCCGTCATAAGCAACATCAACTTCCATATTTTCTTTTTCAAGGCTGAATCTTATGCCTTTAACTATAAGTTTTTCATCATCCACGACTAAAATTTTATAAGCCATTCTTACTCCCCCGAAACAAAACATACTTACCTGTTATATATTATTGTCTAATAAATCGGCCGTTTTGTCAATATTTCTTTTAAAAAAATTTTGCATAAATTTAACCCCTAAACCAACCGATTTTTCACATTTTAGACTATGGAAATTATCATTTATGCTCGTTGTCTTTTTGCGAAGTGTGGGCGGGCGCAGGCGGGCTTTTAGAAAGCCCTAAACCCTTCCACCGTCTGCGACGGTCCCCCTTCCCTTTCAGGGCAGGCTGCCGCCGCGGCCGCTTTGCTTACCGACTTTATCACCGCAAGCGCAGCGGAAAAGCCTCTCCTTTTAGGAGAGGTGTCAGTCGCCAGACTGACGGAGAGGTT
>CAMNCZ010000083.1 GCA_946534775.1 uncultured Eubacteriaceae bacterium | reverse complement strand
GTTTTTGTATCATTTGAGAGACGCAGCAGGTCCATTATATCCTGCACCTCGTTGTCGAGTATGGTATTTTCCAGATCACCCACCTCTGTCATTGGGCGAAATTTATTGACCTCTTTTTTAAAATCAAACATATATATCCTCCAAGGCTTTAAGCCCGTAAATTTATTTATTTCGGGATTTTTCGGCAAAATCCTCCATAATGATTTTATCACACCAACTCATAGTCTGCAAGTGGTATTTTAAGGTTTTAAAAAAATATGTTTATTTTTGTTGAAATATCTGATATAATAAAATCATTATACTACGGAGGTGTGTGTTATGTTCGTAAAAGAGAGAATGAATAAAAATGCAGTCAGTGTAAGGGAAAATATTTCGCCCGCCAAGGCGATAGTCATTATGAAAGAAAGCCGACACAGAAGGCTTCCCGTTGTAAACGAACAAAATGTGCCTGTCGGTATTATAGACCAGCACAATATTGAAATGCTGGGCACGGCGGGGTCGTTTTTTTCGGGTACAAAAGTAAGCGATGTTATGAACACAAATTTCTTCAAAATAAACGAAAATACGCTTATAGAGGACTGCGCGCTTACTATGAAGGACAACAAAACGGCCTTTTTGCCCGTGGTAGATAATGACAATGTGCTTACGGGTGTTATAACAAGTTATGATGTGCTTAAAGGGCTTATGAAACTTATGGATATTCGCGGCGAGGGTTTCAGGTTGGTCGTAAAAAGCAATGATATTGCGGGAATAGCCAATATTGTGTCAAGAAACGGAAAAATACGCAGTATTATCACGGATAATGATACAACTATCGTAAAATTTGATTCTTCCGACGGAAATGATGTAAAAGAAAGGGTAAATGCACAGTATAATGTGCTTTATTTTAAGGAACAATGACAAATGACGAGATAAAGGATTTTCTTCGGCAAAACGGTGAGGAAAAATATAAAAAATTTCATATAAGCCTTACTCCCGGATTGAATGAGGAACGCGCGGTCGGTGTGAGGGTGCCTGTTTTAAGAAAATACGCAAAAGAACTGGCGAAAAAAGGTGTCACGCCCGAACAAACGGACACATATTATTATGAGGAACTTATGCTTAGGGGTATGCTTATAGGCTTTACAAAATATCCCGATGCAGATATGATGATAAATGCTGTAAAGGACTATATACCGCATATAACCAACTGGGCGCTCTGCGATGTTTTTTGCGGCGGGCTGAAGCAGACAAAGAAATTTTTGCCCGAGATGCTTGAATTTATAAAGCCGCTTATAACATCCAAACAGGAATATGAGGTGAGGTTTGCGGCGGTCATGCTTTTAAGCTACTATATAGTTGACGGATATACAGATACAACGCTTGAACTGCTCAACAGCATAAAACACGAGGGCTATTATGCAAAAATGGCAGCGGCCTGGGCGTATTCCGTGGCGTTGGTGAAATATTACGAAAAAACGCGCGAATTTATTGTAAACAATGTTACCGATAAATTCACGCGCAATAAAGCCATACAAAAAGCCTGCGAATCCTATCGCATAACCGACGAGCAAAAGAGTGAGTTAAGAAAGTTTAAAATTTAGGCGGCAAAACCTCGTCACCAAGGTTTGAAAGCATTATCTCTTTTGGGTCATATTCGCTTTGATTGTAGGCAATAAGCGCCTTTGCAAAAAGTGCGTATGCAGAGATATTGTAAACGGGTATAACGCCGCTTTTTAAAAGCTGTGCGGTCGTGTCGTACAGCGCAGTATCTTCGCTTTTTAAAGATGCAAAATATATATCGATATCGGCCTTGACCGTTTTTGCAAATTCGGCAAGGCTTGTTTTATTTCCCGCAATACAGGCCGTGCCCGCATGGTAGGAATAATGCACTGCCGCAGCGTACCCATCGGTTTTTATCGCCGAATAGTCAAGCGACGGATAGGGTCTTATAAAAAGTATTTTGTTTTTGAATGAGTTTATTTTTATTTTTTTGCCGAAACGTTTTTTTAACAGCGGCAAAGAAGTGTTTTTGACAATGACCCCGCCTTCTTCGCGGCCAAAAATCTGCCCGCCGTAGCAGGAGAAACGGTCATTGTAGGTATCTGCCTCAATAAGCCTTGCGGCGGGATAAATATCGGTATATTTTGCGGTATGATATTTTTTGTATACCGTAAATACACCTTTCTCACCGCTTTTTATGAGTGATACGGCTGCATAAAGATTGTCGGTGCCGTTGCTGCGCGGATCTTCAAGAGGATAGTCCGAAGCGATAAGGCAAATAGGAATATCGGTATCGGCAAAAAGCATAGCGATAAGTGCCGATGTATAGGCGAGTGTGTCAGAACCGTGGGCAATGACTATGCCGCTGTATTTTCGGGTATTAAGGCCGTAAAGTGCCTTTACAAGCATCTCCCAGTCACTCGGCTGTATATTTTCGCTTAAAGTATCTATCGGGCGGATAATATCAAAATCAACAGGAGGGTAAAGCCTGTTGTAAATTTCGGCAAGCTTTACCCTCGCATCTAAGTTGATAGTGCCGTTTTCGACCGCCGAGCCTATCGTGCCGCCCGTCAGTATAAGGCCTATCATAAGTTTGATTTTATCTTTTCGATAATTTCTTTGTATTCGTCATCGGTAAGATATTTGGGCGGGTTTACATTCATCTCAAATGTACCGCCGAAGGTGTGACCGCCCTCCTGCTTGGGTACGATGTGTACGTGAAGGTGAGGAAGTGTATCGCTGAACATACCGTAGTTTACCTTTTTGGGGTTTACGCTTTTGGCAATAGCACGGCCTGCGGTCTGCATATCCTTGATAAATAATGCGGCCTCGTCATCGGAAAGGTCGGTAAGTTCCCTGCCGTGGTCCTTGTATGCTATAACGCAGCGGCCGTAATATGTCTGTTCCTTGAATAAATAAAGTTTTGTTACGCCAAGATCGGCAATATAGATCATAAGCGAATCAAGTTTTTCCTTGTTTTTGCAGTATAAACAATTTTCCATAAAGCATTGCTCCTTTGTGATATATTTGGTTTAATTATAATACAAAATTCGGTAGGGGTCAATTATAATTACATCATTTTTTTGAAATAGTTTTGTACATCAAAAATTGTTTTGTCGATATCTTCCTCGGAATGAGAGGAGGAGACGAACATAGCCTCAAACTGGCTGGGGGCGATATAATTATTGTTGTTTATCATATACGAAAAATATGAGGAATATGCATTTGTATCGGCTTTTAATGCAAATTCGTAGTTTGTTACCGAATTTTCGCAGAAAAACAGGGTGGAAAGAGAACCGATACCGTTTACCGTGATTTTTATTCCATTGTCCTCGGCGGCTTTTTTTATGCCACTTCTGAGTTTTTCGCCAAGGCTTTCGAGACGGTCGTATATTGTCTTGTTTTCTTTAAGTATGTTAAGCTGAGTTATGCCTGCGGCCATAGCAACGGGATTTCCGCTTAAAGTGCCTGCCTGGTAAACACTGCCAACGGGGGCTACACATTCCATTATATCACGCCTGCCGCCGTAAGCGCCTACGGGCATACCGCCGCCGATTATCTTGCCGTAAGTTACAAGATCGGGCTTTATACCGAATTTTGCCGCAGCACCGCCTATATCAAGGCGAAAACCTGTGATGACCTCATCAAATATAAGCAGTGCGCCGTATTTGGTGCAAATTTCTCTTAAAGCCGATAAAAAGCCGCTTTCGGGCAAGACAACACCCATATTGCCTGCAACGGGTTCTATGACTGCGCAGGCGATTTTATCGGGATATTTTTCAAAAAGGTTTTTAACGGAAGAGATATCGTTGTATTTTGCGGTGAGCGTATCCGAGGTGCAGTTTGCGGGAACGCCCGCGCTGCCGGGTATTCCCTGCGTAAGCACACCCGAACCCGCCTTTACAAGCAACATATCGGAGTGGCCGTGGTAGCAGCCGTCAAATTTTATTATTTTGTCTCTGCCCGTAAAGCCGCGTGCAAGACGAACCGCACTCATAACGGCTTCGGTGCCGCTGTTTACCATGCGTACCTGTTCGCAGCAGGGCACGGTGGAAGTGATAAGTTCGGCCATTTCCACCTCAAGCTCGGTAGAGGCGCCGTAACTCATACCTTTTTCAAGCTGTTTTCTGACGGCTTCGACAATACGTTCGTCATTGTGGCCAAGTATCATAGGCCCCCAGGACCCGACATAATCGATATATTTGTTGCCGTCGGCATCATAGATATAAGCACCTTTTGCACGTTCGATAAAACGAGGGGTCTCGTTTACGGAATTGAAAGAACGCACGGGAGAGTTGACACCTCCCGGCATAACTTTAAGGGCGCGTTCTTTAAGTTTTTTTGAAGTATCGGTATTCATTACAATTCACCCGCTTTCACAAACCGCGCTATTTCGGGTGCGTAGTAGGTTATAAGCATATCTGCGCCCGCGCGGAAAATGCATTGTGTACTTTCCTTTATTATGCGCTTTTCATCGATAAAACCGTTTTTTGCCGCCGCTTTTATCATTGAATATTCTCCGCTGACACTGTATGCGGCAACGGGGCGGTCGGTCGCCTGTTTTGCACGGTACAGTATATCAAGATAGGCGAGAGCGGGTTTTACCATAAGGATATCCGCGCCTTCTTCGCTGTCAAGGCGTATTTCGCGCATAGCTTCGTCACCGTTTGCAGGGTCCATCTGATAAGATGCCCTGTCACCAAACGATGGGGCCGAACCCGCCGCCTCGCGGAACGGGCCGTAAAATGCCGAAGCATACTTAGCCGAATAGGCCATTATAAGAGTGTTTTCAAAACCCTCTTCGTCAAGTTTTTCCCTTATAAAACCTATACGTCCGTCCATCATATCCGAGGGCGCAACCATATCCGCACCTGCGCGTGCGTGCGAAAGTGCGGTCTTTGCAAGTACTTCAAGCGTTTTGTCGTTGTGAACATCATTGTGTTCCAATATACCGCAATGACCGTGTGAGGTGTATTCACACATACAAACATCGGTTATTACGACAAGGTCGGGATAATTTTTTTTGATATACCTTACAGCTTGCTGAACAGCGCCGTTTTCATCCCAGGCTGAACTGCCGCATTCGTCTTTGTGCTTTGGTATGCCAAACAGCAAGACCCCACCTATATCAAGCTTGACAAGCATTTCAAGTATCTCGTCGAGTTTATCGGTGCTGTAGCGGTATTGATTTGGCATAGCCTCTATTTCGGCCTTTATGTTTTCGCCTTCTTCAACAAAAATCGGGTAGATAAGTTTTTGAGTCTGCACAAAAGTCTCTCTTGCCATTGCCCTTATTTGCGGGCTTTTTCTTAATCGTCTCGGTCTTTCGGTCAATTTCATTTTTTTACCTCTCTCATTATACATTCAAACAGGCCGTCTTCGGTCTGAGTATCTGCCGTTATACATTTAAAACCGCGTTTTTGCGCGGCTTCAAGCGTGCGGCTGCCGATACACACAGCCACAAGATCGGTCTTGTCCGTTTCAAGAAATTCAGCTTCCGACGGGCTTGCGAATACAACGGTATCGAAACTTTCGGGAAGCATCTGTATATCTGCTTTTTCGGTAGTGTAAATATATTGTGTATCAAAGCTTATGTTGTTTTTTGAAAGAATTTTGTCCATTTCTTTCAGGCCGTTTTCCGCACGCAGCAGCAGTATATTATCAGCTTTTTTTTCAACAAGCGTTTTCGCAAGCTCGTCGGTGTAAAATCTATCGGGCATAATATCCGCCAAAATGCCGTATTTACGCAGCTCTTCCGTTGTGCCGCTGCCTACTGCGGCGATAAGTTTATCTCTGAAAATACGCGAGTCGTATTTGTCGCTTAGCAGCTTTTTCATAACAAGTGCAACACCCGTTCGGCTTGTGAAAACTATGTATTTATGGGATTTTATGCCGCTTACAAGTGTATCTGCGGAAATATCGAACGGCTTGATGAGTATGCTTGGCAC
>CAMNCZ010000082.1 GCA_946534775.1 uncultured Eubacteriaceae bacterium | reverse complement strand
ATTTTTTTCGCCATAAATTATTCCTTGTCAGTTGAGTTTTACTGATTTAATTATACCATATACTCAAAAAACTGTAAATTGCAAATTTCAAAAAATTTAATATTTTCGTAATTGATTACAGACTGTAAATATGTTAAAATATGTTATATAATGATAATGGAGGTCTGCGGGCTATGCTTGAATTTCTTTATCCAAAGGAATATCTTTCCTCGGTGCTGGAAATAACACCCGAAAAGTTGAAGAAACTTGGCATAAACACGATAATTTTCGATATAGACAATACGCTTGTGCCTTATTGGATAAAGGTGCCGACACCCGAGCTTGAAAAATATTTTATTACGCTGAGGGAAAGCGGCATAACGCCTGCGGTGCTGTCAAACAGCCGTGAAGAACGCAGCAAGGTGTTTTGCGCGGGGCTTGAGATACCTTATGTTTACCGCGCGGGAAAACCGGGTGTGGGAGGTATGGACAGGCTGCTTGAAAAACTGGGAAGAAAGCCCGAAGAATGTGCAATAGCGGGAGATCAGATATTTACCGATGTCTGGGTCGGGAACCGAAGCGGTGTATACTCGTTTCTGATAAAACAGGTCGATCCCAAAGACGAGCTTATAACAGCACCAAAACGCCCGCTGGAGCGCCTTATCGTCAGACATTACTGTAAAAAATACAATAAAAAATATTTATAAAGAGAGGGAAACTTATGGAGATATCGGCTAAAACAAAGGTATTTGCGGTGCTTGGCGACCCGATAGGCCACACTCTCAGCCCGATGATACAAAATCACGCGGCAAAACTGCGCGGCTGTGATATGTCGTATCACGCATTTCACGTTTTGCCCGAAAACCTTGAATCGGCTGTGAAAGGCGGCATTGCGCTGGGTATAAGCGGTTTTAATATTACCGTGCCGCACAAAAAAAATGTGATACGGTATCTTTGCGGGCTTGATGAAACGGCGCAGGCAATAGGTGCCGTCAATACGCTGAAACTTACCGAAAACGGCTATATAGGCTATAATACGGATATAATAGGTGCTTACTATGCCCTTAAAACAAACGGTGTTGAAGTAAAGGACAAAACGGTCGTTGTGTTTGGTGCGGGCGGCGCGGGAAATGCCTGCGCGGCAATGGCGGTGTCGCGCGGTGCAAAACGTGTGTGGATACTTAACCGCACCTACGAAACGGCTGCAAAATTGGCGGCTGACCTGCGTGAAAGCTTTGGCATTGTCGAAAGTTTTGACGGATATATTATCTGCGCGGGGGATATCGATGATATAAATGATATCGAAGAGGCCGATATAGTTATAAACTGCACGACCCTGGGCTTTGGCGATAAGGCCGATAAAACACCCGTTTCGGACGTGGCTTGGTATAAAAAAACAGGCGTTTCGGCGGTTTTTGATGCGGTTTATTCGCCTTGGGAAACAAGGCTTTTAAAAGAGGCAAAAGCGGTGGGCATAAAGACGATAAACGGTTTTCCGATGCTTGTCTATCAGGCGCTTGCGGCTCAGGAAATATGGTTTGATACGGAATTTTCGGAGGACTTTAAACAACGGGTCTGCAACGAATTGACCGAAGAATATCTTTTGAAAACAAAACGGAGATAAATATATGGAAAAAAATATTGTGCTTGTCGGCTTTATGGGCAGCGGCAAAACAAGTGTAGGCAAAAGGCTTTCCGTAGCGCTTAAACGTGAGTTTATCGATATGGACGATTTTATAGAAAAGCGTGAGGGCATAACGATAAACGAAATTTTTGCGCAGAAAGGCGAATCTTATTTCAGAGGCCTTGAAAAGGAACTGTGCAAAAGATTTGCCAAAGAAGGCGGCAGGGTCATCGCCACGGGCGGCGGCGTTATAAAGGATAAGGAAAATGTCGAAAACCTGAAAAAAGGCGGCGTTATCTTTTATTTGAAAAGTACGCCCGAAAAAATAGCGGAAAATCTGAAATACGACAATACAAGACCGCTTTTGAAAACGGAGGACAAGGCGGCTAAAATAGCCGAACTTATGGCACAAAGGGAACCGTTTTACAATGCCGCGAAAGACATTGAAATAGATGTTTCCGACAAAACCGTTACGGAAAGCGTACAGCTTGTACTTGAGTTAATAAACAATAAAAAGGAAACGGAGATATAATTAATTATGAAAATAGCGGTTATCAACGGTGTAAATTTGAATTTTACGGGCATAAGGGAAAAAGGAGTATACGGCAGCAAAAGCCTTGACGATATCAATGCGGAGACGGAGGCTTTTGCAAAAAATATTGATGTGGAGACCGTATTTTTTCAGTCCAATCACGAGGGAGAAATAGTGGACTTTATGCAAAAATGCTATTATGACGGCATTGACGGCATCGTTATAAATCCGGGCGCTTTTACGCACTACAGCTATGCGCTGCGCGATGCTATCGCTTCGGTAAGCATACCGACGGTAGAGGTGCATATCTCAAACATACATAAGCGCGAGGAGTTTCGCCATACCAGCGTTACGGTGCCCGTTTGCGTGGGCCAGATATGCGGTATGGGCACATTTGGCTACTGTCTTGGCATTATGGCACTTAAAAATTACCTTCAAAAAAACAATCAAAAAACGAATTGAAAGCAATAAAATGTAGGTTTTAGGTGTGAATTTTTGTTGAAAATTTTAAACATTTTGTGAACATTTTTTGTTGCAACCCGCTTTAAGCTATGATATAATCTATATTGATGTATAATGTTTCTTAATTAGGGAGTTTTTTTATGAAAAGGAAAAAGAAGAAGGATTGGACTATAAAGCAATTTATAGTTTATTTTATGGTGTTTATTCTTGCGTTTCAGGCGCTTTTGTTTGCGTTTATTATGGCGATAGGCGGCGGACTGAAAAACCTGGAAGAAAACAGTTTCAAGCCGTTTGCCGAGACCACTCAGCTGCGTGTGGCAGACCTTGAAGCCCAGCTGACGCAGGCGGCCGATGTGCTGATAGAAAGCAGCCCCACAATAAAGAATAATTTGCAGGATGTTGCAAATAAGTACAGGCAGCCGCTTTCCGCACTTTCGGACAACCAGAACGCAAAGATGGAAATGTACAAAAACAATATGGACATTCTTCGCGCGATAACCGCAAAGGAAAATATTTCGGGCGCATTCCTTATTATGGATACAAGGATGGACAATTACACCCCCGTAAGTGCCGTTGTTTTAAGAAAAACGGATATGGGCACGGAAAATGTCAACGCACCCACAACACTGCTTATCGGCGGCGATTATCTTGTGCAGGACGGCGTAACGCATAAGAGCATATACTGGTCGCAGTGCCTTAATATGGATTATCCCGAGGACTACGATTTTTATGCAAAAACTATACAGATAGCAAATGAAAACAAAACCATATCGGGCGAAAAACTCGGTTATTGGTCAAATACTTATGACATAAACGGTGCAAAGCGCAGTATGGTAGCCTATACCCTGCCTATTGTGGATTCGACCAATACGGTCGTGGGTGTTATGGGTATAGAGATGGATCTCAACTTCCTTCAGCTGCTTTTGCCTTATTACGAGCTGAACTCTCAGGGCGAAGGTAACTACATAATAACCAGGCTTGAAAGTTTGGATTCGGCAAAGGGCAAACGCCTGCTTGTATCGGGCAATACTTTCAACGACCTTAATAAATACAGCGACGAAGTTGTATTTTCGGACAAAGCAAAAACAAACGGCATATACCTGTTTGAGGCAAAAGGAAAATCCAAGTCAAAGGTATACGCAACAAAAAATGTACTTAATGTTTACACAAATGCGGCGTACAATTACGAACCGCTTGTGCTTTCGGGTATAGTAGAGGGCAAGTATCTGCTTGCTTATGTAAACAGATTAAGGATGAATATTATAGTGGGCTTTGCCATTGTAATGGTGCTTTCACTTATATTTGTGCTTAATTTTGCGGATTTTATGGTATCGCCCATAAATTCGTTCGTAAATATCATAAAGAAAATGCGCCCCGACGACCTTACGCGCCCCGACCCCACAAAAGTGCGTGAGATAAACGAACTGGGCGAATCGATAGCGAATCTGACAGAGGAAATTTCAAGTTTCTCAAAAAAGACATCTGCCATTATTTCGCTTACGGGCATTTCAATTGCCGCGTTTGAGTATGACCCGACATCAAACTATGTTTTCGTAACGGAAGATATGTTTGATCTGTTTGGTATGTACAAGCCAAAGGGCAATGTGCTTTATATGGACAAATCGGCCTTTGAAACGCGTATTCAGCCGCTTATAAAAGGCATCAGACCCGATGTTGATATGATAGCGCCCATAAAAGCGGGCAATTCAACAAAATGGCTGCATATAAAGACCGTACTTGAGGGCGAAAAAATACTCGGTACCATCCGCGATGCAACGGATGAAATGCTGCTTAACAGACAGCGTGATTTTGAACGTAATCACGATCAGCTTACGGGCTTTATGGACCGTCAGCCGTTTATCGACAGGCTTAAAGAACGCCTTGGCACGGGTGATGGGCTTGCGCTGCTTGCGGTGTGCAAAATGCCCGATCTTTCCTCACTTAATGCCCGTTACGGTTCTATAATGGGCGATAAGTACATAAAGAGTATATCGGATGTATTAAAGACACTTGACGAAAAGGCGGCCATTATATCAAGAACAATGGGTGACGAGTTCACGCTTGTTATCGAGGGTCTTACGGCAGGCGACATCACGGAAAAATTCAATGCCCTTCTCGATAAACTCAACACTACGGAGTTTACGGACGGCGATCTGACCGTGCCGCATAATATTTTTGCGGGTGTTGCGTGGTATCCCGCAAACACGAGCGATCCCGAAGAGCTTATCGCTTTTGCCGAATTTGCCGCACACACCGAAAACGGCTACACGGGCAGAAACCTTGTACAGGTGTTCTCGCCCGAAGCTTACAAGATGAATATGGAAAAGCATCAAAATCAGGATATTATCGCAAAGATGCTTGCACAAGGCGATATAAACTATGCTTATCAGCCTATCATCGATACTTCGACAGGCGATATTTACGGCTATGAGGCACTTATGAGGCCGCAGGCGGCGGGTCTTACGCCCGGTGATGTAATGAATTACGCATCACGTCACGATTCTTTCTACGCTGTCGAAAGGATCACCTGGATGAACGCACTTAAAGGCTTTACCGAGCAGGTGGACAGTTTAAGCCCGAAAAGAATATTTATAAACTCCATTCCCAATCAGCTTTTAAAGGAAGAGGATATAGAGGCTATAGAGAAAAAATACAGAGGATATCTGGATAATGTTGTGCTTGAGATACTTGAAAACGAGCAGACAGATGCCGATTTTGTCGAAAAGAAAAGAAAGCTTAAAGACAAGTGGAAATGCCTGCTTGCCCTTGACGATTTCGGCAGCGGCTATGCAAACGAAAACTCGCTGCTTACCATCAAGCCCGACCTTATCAAACTTGACCTTGACCTGGTTGCAAATATCGATGCCGATGCGGACAGACAGTCGCTTGTCAAAAACATTGTCGGCTATGCACATAACCGCGGCATAAAGGTGCTTGCAGAGGGTATAGAGTCGCGCGAACAGATGAATATTCTTTTAAGTCTTCAGGTGGATCTGCTACAGGGCTTTTATCTTGCAAAGCCCAATATAAAGGTGCTTGAAGAACTTGACGAAAAGATAAAAGAAGAGATCATATCATTCGACCCGAATGATATGTTCAATGCAAATGTAGCATTAAGGATGTAAACAAAACCGCAAAACTTATTAAAGGGCAGGGCGAAAACCTTGCCCTTTTTATATTGATCGGAGTTTATTTGGCGGAAATGCAATATTAACTAAAACTCAAAAATTTTTGAGAAAGTTTTAAAAATATATTGACAAATCGGGCTTTGTATGTTAAACTAAAATAGTTGTTGATATAGGGGTGTGGTCAAATGGTATGACAGAGGTCTCCAAAACCTTTAGCGAGGG
>CAMNCZ010000081.1 GCA_946534775.1 uncultured Eubacteriaceae bacterium | reverse complement strand
TAAATTTTCATTATTCACAATACCAATTATACAAATCTTTTTATACAAACACAAAAAGGACAGCCAAACTGTCCCTTTTGCAACGAATATTTAATTGTTTTTAGTATAATCGCCGTTTACAAGGCCGACTATATACAAAAATTCCGCCCTGAGATCTTCGTTCATAACACGGGGATCGGATTTAAGTCTGTCATAGATCTCCCTGTACGAAGAAGTGCCCTTATACTCGGAGTTTCTCATCAGCATACCAAACTGCGCAACACCCGCTGCCCAGGATGTATCGTCATCCATAGTTTCCGTATACATATCGGAGGTCACGGGGTATGTATTAAGCTTGCTTTCCGTGCCGTCGGGTTCTTTATATCTGATATTTACCGTAAGAAGTTCGTCGCCGTCTATGCCCGTTTCCGCATTGTTGTAGCGTGATTCAACGCTTGGTATCTCGCGGTCGGAATCCGTGGTTATCACCTCATACAATGCCGTTACGCACTGACCCGAACCGACTTCGCCGCCGTCTTTTGCATCGTTTGCAAAATCCTCCGCCGCCATTGCCCTGTTCTCATAACCCACAAGGCGGTAGCCCTTTACTTTTGCGGGGTTAAATTCCACCTGAAATTTTACATCCTTTGCAACGGTATAAAGCGTTGACCAAAGTTCGTCTTTCAAAGCACGCTCCGCTTCACGCGAACAGTCTATATAAGCGTAGTTGCCGTTTCCGTGGTCTGCCAGCGCCTCCATTTTGTTATCCTGATAGTTGCCGTCGCCAAAACCAAGGCAGGAAAGGAATACGCCCGATTTTTTCTTTTCTTCGACCAGTTCTGTAAGACCTGCCTCCGATGAAACACCGACATTAAGATCGCCGTCGGTTGCCAGGATCACGCGGTTGTTGCCGCCTTTTATAAAATATTTTTCCGCTATTTCGTAAGCCTTGTTTATGCCGCCCTCGCCGTTTGTGGAACCCCAGGCTACAAACGAATCTATGGCTTTTGTTATGGCCTCGCTGTCGCTGCCCTTTACGCCCTCGCAGACAACTTTATCCTCGCCCGCATAAGTGACGATAGATACGGTATCTTTATCCGTCAGTTTTTTCTGCAAAGTTTTAAGCGCCTGCTGCACAAGCGGCAGTTTGTTGTTGTCAAACATAGACCCCGATGTGTCTACCAAAAATACGATATTGCTGCCTGCGCTCGGGTCTATCTCTTCCGCTTTTATACCTATACGCAGCAGCATTGTGTTTTTATCCTCTGTCCACGGGCAGGATGTAAGGCTTGTCACAACACCGAATTTTTCGCCGTTTTTCGGCTTTGGATAATTATAGCCGAAATAATTGACAAGTTCTTCCACGCGGATAGCGTTATCGGTAATACCGTGACCGTCATTTTCATACAAACGTCTTCTTAAATTTGAATATGCCGCCGTGTCCACATCCGCGCCAAAGGTCGAAAACGGCTGAGTCTTTACCGAAACTATGCCCGACTCCTTTATTGCATTAAATCCCTCCGTATTCCAATCGGGTTCTTCGTAGATAATATCGGGTACATATCCTTCAAAATCTTCCGACGCTTCCGCAGGTGCCATATCGGGCATTGCGTTCATCGCTGCCGATTTGCTTACACCGCCGAAAAATCCGCGGCTTGCTCCGTTTTGTACACTGTCATAAGAATAATCATACGAATACAAACCGTCATAACTTTCGCCTACGGCCTTTATCCTTGCATCCACCTCATCTTCTCCCGCCTGCATAGCCTTTTTCACCGCACCCGGCACCATATCGGGCGCCTGTCCTCTGTTTATATTGCTGCAAGCAGTCAGCAAAATACAAGCTGCCATTAATAATGCTATTTTTTTCTTCATAATGTTTACCCCCTATAAACTGTTTTTGCCTTTCACTTATAATGACAGGGATTTTTTTCTTAGGTCACATAATTTTTTATTTTTTTACAAAATGTTTGTAAAGCAAAAACCGCACAACAAAAGCTATACGGAAACTTTTTGCGAATTCCGCTGTCAGCGTACCACATTGTATGAGTTTTTTGATACAATAATTATCGCAAGGTTTGTTGATGCTTTGAAACTACGCTTACCGTCATATAAGCCTCAAAAATTCGGCAAGCCTTGTTTTCTGTTCGGCAGAGAGCTTGCCTATTTGCTTCATAAGTTCCTTATCAACATCTTTTTCTTCCGTTGGCGGGTCAAAAAAATCTATAAGCGTAATGCCCATAGCCTCGCAGATTATTTCAAGATTATCGACCGTGATGCCTTTTTTCTGGAGTTCCACATCACGGATAAAACTTTGGGAAATACCCGCTTTGTTCGCAAGTTTGTTGGTAGTCATACCGCGCTGTTTACGAAAATACGTTATCCTTTCACCGACTTCCATATTATTCATCCCCTCTCTGTTCTATTGAGATAGAATTTTGATTCTATAGAGATAGGATATCAAATTTTGTCGATATTATTTACATTTATAGAGATAACTTATTACACTTACGCGGAATTTCACTCCGGAGGGTTTTCTCCCATTTCTGAAAGCAGTAAATCGCGATCCGCGAAAGATTTTTTATTGTTTATAGCATAGATGATGGTGTACAATAAAACTTGACAGAAATTTTTGCAATACCGATAAATGGAGCTTTATACAGCTGTGACACAAAACTTTTACAATTATTCTATTGTATATGCCGCAAAAATGTGATACCATGTTTTTATGGGAAGTATTTAGAAAAATATGCAAAAATAAAGGAGGCTTAATAATGAATAATATTAAAAAGCTTTTTGCCGTTATGTTTGCGGCAATGGCGGTTTTGCTCATAAGCACGGCGGTGTTTGCGGATGCTTACGGCTTTACCGTTCAGCCCGAGGGCGGTTCGACCGTGTCGGGGACAAAATACACGGTCACATGGACGACCACATTTACACCTCAAAAAGTTATAATTCGCGAAGGGAATACGATACGAAGCACAATAACAGCCACATCACAGACTATGAGTGCCGAGCTTGCACCCAATATCCTTATAAACAGCGGCCGATATTTCTATTATATCGATGCGTACTACAGCAATACCGAGTATGTGACAAGTACAGGATTTCTTATAACGGAAATTGAACCCGCATTTGAGATATCGCCGCAAAGCGAAGTGCTTGGTTCTGCGGGAAGCAAAACCGTTTACTGGGAGACCAATTTTACACCCGTTAAACAATATCTGTTAAGAAACGGGACCCAGTATCAGCCTTTGGCCGCAGCCGCCACATCCGCGTCTGTCGAAACATCCGATCAGGTATATAAGATACGTGCGTTTTATACAAACACGGAATATGTTGAAAGTGCACCGTTTCAAATAACAAGCACACCGAGGTTTACCATGCAGCCCTCAACTGTATACGGTTTTCCAAATATGCTTAAGTCTGCGTACTATGACGTGAATTTTTATCCGGTAAAGGTAACGATCGTTGACCAAAACGGCAATGAAAGTTCGCCGTTTGAGGAAAGAACATATAATTACAGTATTTATTCCGACAAAAGATATGTATATGCCAATCCGTCCGCAGAACGTGAATGGAAAATAAGGGCTTACTATTCGCTTGATGGCTATTTGAAAAGTTTGGAAAGCAGCGCATTTAAGATACTTCCACGCAGCACGGCATTTACGGCACAGCCCACAGGCGGCAGCGCTGCATTGGGAAGCGAATACACAGTAAATTGGGCAACGAATTTTACACAGGAAAAGGTCGAGGTACTGAGGGGCGATGAGGTATACAAAAGCTATACCGGAGATGTAAAAAATACAACATTGCCGCCGTCGGCCGCACCGTATAAGATACGTTCCTGGTGGAACGCAAGCGGACAGGCTTCATATTATTCTATTGAGAGCAATGAATTTTATATCACTCCCGCATCAGCACCCGCATTTACACTCCAGCCATCTTCTCGGGCGGCATACAACGGAACAAGCCAAATAAGCCTGACAACAAATTTCACAACGACCAGACTTGAGCTTTACGAGGATGGTGTATTTAAAGAAGAATTGAATAAAACGGCTAACAGCGGAGTGAAACTATATGTTGATCTTAAACCGAATGCCAATTACGGCACCGACAGATACCATATAAGAGCCTATTGGGGTGACGGACAAGCCGATTATATCGACAGCAGCAAATTCGGTGCTTACTACAGCGGTATTATTACTTATGCGGCAAACGGCAGTACCGCTGAAATGCCGAGCTACTGTTTTGCAATAGGCTATACCGCAACAATAAGCAAGTGTGATTTTACCCCGCCCGAAGGCAAGATGTTCAAATGCTGGACTTATAATTCCAAAGAATATTGGCCCGGTGATAAGTTCAAAGTAACGGGCGATATGACCTTTACGGCAGTATGGTCGGATGCCTGCATTGTAAGTTTTGATAAAAACGGCGGCAGCGGCAGCAATATGGATCCCCTGACCATTGCAGGCGGCAGCAGGCAGGAATTGCCCGAATGTACATTTACAGCACCGACAAACACAGGGTTCTACAAATGGCGCGTAAACGGTAACTTATACAGTGCAGGCGAGAAGGTAGCGATCAATGAAAATACGGTGGTATATGCAACCTGGTATGTAAAGGAAGTAAGAAAAACTGTTACGGCACCGTCGATGGGTCTGGTGCCTGACCATACTATGAAAGATGCAGACGTAATGCTGTACGGTGAACCGGTCAAATTTGAAGACTATACCATTGTTTTGGACAGCAATTACGGTGATGATATCGGCATTTTGTATAACGACCCGTTTGAAATGGGAAAAGCCTATACTTTTAATGCGTATTTATCGGTAAACGATGCAAAATATTATTATTCCGACGACACAGTATTTCGCATAAACGGAGAAAAAGCTGTTTTAGACAAGGCACACAGCAGTATTCAATCCGCCGTTATCAGATATACTTTCCCGAAACTTATGTATAAACTGATACCCTTTGACAGCACAAGCACCTTTGCCGTAAGCGGAACGCTGCATATTGATGAAACTGCGGCTGATGTTGTCCTTGAAGAAGCTGCGGATAACAGTGATTCGGCGTTAGATGCTTTTATGTCCCATGATTGGCATTATGACTGGTATGCAGACGGCAAACTTGTTAAAGCAAACGGCGGAACAAGTTTTAAAGTGCCTTATGATTGCTCGGGCAAAACTGTGTATGCTGTTTTGGTCATAGGCGATCAGACCGCAAAAAGTGAAGAAGCGCCTATCCCGACATACTATTATACGGGCGATATAGACCACGACGGATATGTAACGGATAAAGATGCGGCATACCTGCTTAAATATTTAAGCGGCACTTGTGATTTGACCGAAAATCAGAAAAAAGCCGCAAAAGCAACCGACAGCACAAAGTCGGAACCCGATATGATTGATGTTATATGGATATTGAACCATAAAACGGCTTGATATTATCAAGGGGCTGTCGCATTAAGACATTCCCATAAACAAGAAAAGACTCATTCCAAAAAGGTTTGAGTCTTTTTTGCTTTCGTGGTATAATTAAGTTGCAAAAAAAATCCAATACGAAAGCAGGTTAATTATATCATGAAAACATCAACAAATCAACTCATTTTACCATTAAATTTACAATACATCATTCCCGAGGACGATCCTGTCATACTTTTCAACGAAATTTGCGAACAATTAGATTATACAAAGTTATACGATCAGTATTTAAGGCACTGGCGAAAACATTCACCAAAGACCTTATTTAAGCTGATGGCATACGGATATATGAGGAGTATTTACTCCGGGAGAGGCATTGAAAGGGTCTGTCGGAGAGACATTTGTTTCATGTGGCTTCTTAATGGTGAGCCGGTGCCCGACAACAGCACTTTGTCGAGATTTCAGAACGAAAAACTTGCAGGAGCTATCGAAGATCTGTTTTATCAGCTTGTTCTTAAGCTGTATGAAATGGAAGAAATAACAT
>CAMNCZ010000080.1 GCA_946534775.1 uncultured Eubacteriaceae bacterium | reverse complement strand
TAAATAATAATCCCCATTCGCTTACATTATTTTCGGTATCTGCTGGGTTATGCAGTGGATATTGCCGCCGCCGACGATTATCTCCCTTGCCTGTATCGGGACGATGCGCCTTTCGGGGCAGAGGTTTTTCATAATTTCCGCCGCAAGTCGGTCGCTTTCCTTGTTTTCTCCGCCAAACTGCGGCAGTATAACGCTTTTGTCGGTGAAATAAAAATTGACATAGCTTGCCGCCAGCCTTTCGCCGACTTCGCGGGTATCTTCGCCCTCTTCAAAAACATAGCCCTGCATATCGTTTTCGGTCACGCAGACGGGCGTTTTCGGTATGGGCAGTTTGTGTATTTTGATTTTTCGCCCCTTTGCGTCACACTTGTTTGAAAGCACGTCAAAACAAGCCTTTGACAGGGGGTACTGCGGGTCGTTTTTGTCGTCTGTCCACGCAAGCACTACCTCCGCGGGTGCGATAAATGCGCATACATTGTCGATATGTTCGTCGGTCTCGTCGTTGTATATGCCTCGCGGCAGCCATAAAATCTTCTTTGCGCCAAGGTATTCACGCAGGTTTTCCTCTATATCGGCCTTGCTCATATCGGGGTTTCTGCCCTTGCTTAAAAGACAGGCCTCGGTCGCAAGCACCGTACCCTCGCCGTCGGAGTGTATCGCGCCGCCCTCCAGTACAAAATGTTTTGCATTGTAGCAACTGTACCCCGCCGCCTTGCAGAATTTTGCCGCAAGTGCATCGTCTTTGTCCCAGTGTGCGTAAAGCCCGTTATACTCGCCGCCCCAGGCATTAAACCGCCAATCGACACCGCGCACCTCACTTCCGTTTGTCACAAAAGTCGGCGCCGTGTCCCTTGCCCAGGCATCGTCCTGCTCTATCTCAAAAAAGATGATGTTTTCGGTGTCCGCAAGCATTTTTTTCGCCTTTTCGCGTGTGTTTTTGCCGACTATCACATATACATACTCGTCTTTGGCTATCTCTTTGATGATCTCCGTAAAAACCTTTGCCGCAGGACCCGCATTGTACGGCCACGACCCCGCGCGTTCGGGGAATATCATTATCGTGCCGCGGTGCGGCGAAAACTCCGCGGGCATATAAAAGCCGTCGGCCTTTGGTGTTGTCAAGACAATCTCTCCTTAAAATCGCGGTAGCCGAAGCGTTTTATCACCTCGTACCGCCCGTCTTTTCGCAGTATCGCAATATCGGGCAGGGGCATACCGTTGAATGTGTTGTTTTTTACCATTGAATATATCGCCATATCCATAAAACAAAGTCTGTCACCTATTTCAAGCGGTGTGTCAAAGCTGTAATCGCCGACTATATCGCCCGCAAGGCAGGTGCGTGACGACAGCCTGTAGGTGTATCGCTTTTCGTTTGCCTTTCCGCTGCCGAAAAGGGGCGGGCGGTACGGCATTTCAAGCACATCGGGCGTGTGGCACGCAGCCGACATATCAAGCAGTGCGATATCCATACCGTTATGCACTATATCCATAATTTCGCTGACCAGGTAGCCCGCGTTCAGCGCAGCCGCCTCGCCGGGTTCAAGATAAACTCTTAGCTGATATTTGTTTTGAAAATCCTTTACAAGCCGCTCAAGCAGCGCTATATCATAATCTTCCCTTGTGATATGGTGGCCGCCGCCGAAATTTACCCATTTAAGTGAGTGCAGATATTTGCCGAACTTTTCCTCGACAGCCTTTAAAGTGATCTCAAGGGCATCCGCGCCCTGCTCGCAAAGGGTGTGAAAGTGCAGGCCGTCAAGCTTTGCAACAGTTGCCCCGTCAAGTTTATCGGCCGTTACGCCAAGCCTTGAAAACGGCGCACAGGGGTCGTAGATAGGCTCGTCCTGCGTGGAACACTCGGGGTTTATACGCAGCCCGATACTTTTGCCGCCGCACTTACCGTAAAATTTATTCAGCTGATTTATCGAATTAAAGACGATATGGTCGGATATTTCGACTATCTCGTCAAACTCGCTGTCCTTGTATGCGGGTGAAAAAATATGCACTTCGCCCGCAAACTCCTCCCGCCCGAGTTTCGCCTCATACAGGCCGCTTGCGGTCGTGCCGTCAAGATACTTTGACATAAGCGGATATACCGAAAACATCGAAAATGCCTTTTGCGCAAGCAGTATCTTACAGCCCGTGTCACGGCGCACTTTGTCCAGTATCTCCAGGTTTTTTATCAGTTTTTCCTCGTCAAGTATATACGCGGGGGTGGTTATCGTTTTAAAAATATCGTGTGTCAAATAGTCCATATCAGTCCACCAAAACGGGGTTTTCGTCCACTTTCCAGGGCAGGCCGTAGGTGTTGAGTGCCTCCATATACGGGTCGGGGTCAAACTCCTCAACATTGAATACGCCCGCACCTTTCCAGATGCCGCCTGCGACCATTGCCGTGCCTATCATTGCGGGAACGCCCGTTGTGTAGGATACCGCCTGCGCGCCCGTTTCCTTGTAGCTTTCCTGGTGATCGCAGATATTGTAAATGTAAATGTTTCTTTCCTTGCCGTCTTTTATGCCGCGGAAAATACAGCCGATATTGGTCTTGCCGACAGTCCTTGGGCCGAGTGAAGCGGGGTCGGGCAGAAGTGCCTTTAAAAACTTGATAGGCACTATCTCGTGTCCCTCAAATTCTATAGGTGTCGTGCCGAGCATACCCACGTTCTGCAAGCAGTTCATATACGTTAAATAGCTTTGGCCGAAGGTCATAAAAAAGCGTATTCTCTTTACATTCGGTATGTTTTTCGCAAGCGACTCTATCTCCTCATGGTGCAGCAGATACATATCCTTTTGACCCACACCCTCAAAGTTGTATTCGCGTTTTATCTCCATAGGCTTCGTTTCGACCCAGTGTCCGTCCTCCCAGTAAGAACCGTTTGCGGAGACCTCGCGCAGATTTATCTCGGGATTGAAATTTGTTGCGAACGGATAGCCGTGGTCGCCGCCGTTGCAGTCAAGAATATCGATATAATGTATCTCGTCAAAATAATGTTTTAAAGCGTAAGCCGTGAAAACGCTTGTTACACCCGGGTCAAAGCCCGTACCCAAAAGCGCGGTAAGCCCCGCCGCCTTGAATTTTTCGTTGTATGCCCACTGCCAGGAATAGTCGAAATAAGCGGTAAAGCCTTTTTCCTTGCAGCGCTTTTCGTATATCGCGCGCCATTGCGGGTCGTCGGTGTCCTCCGCCTCGTAATTAGCGGTATCCACATAATTTGCACCGCAGGCAAGGCAGGCATCCATTATGGTAAGGTCCTGATAGGGCAGGGCAACATTAAGCACCGTGTGCGGCTTAAATTGCTTCATAAGGGCGGTCAAAGATTCAAAACTGTCTGCATCGACCTTAGCCGTAGTCAGTTTGGCGCTTGTCTTTGGCGCAAGTTTTGCCGCAAGCGCCTCGCACTTTGAAACCGTGCGGCTTGCAATGCATATTTCGGTAAATACAGGGTTTTCGCAGCATTTGTGTATAGCAACGGTCGCAACACCGCCGCAGCCTATTACAAGTAGTTTCATAATTTATCTCCTATCATATTATCTGTTTTTCTGTTCCTCTTCTTCCAACAATTCCTCGACGTATCTGGGCAGCATAAAGGCGCCGCGGTGCAGGTTTGTCGTGTAGTACCAGGTTTTTAAACCGCGGTTTTTCCACCTTTTGGCATCAAGGTCGGATAATGGGTGATACTTTTTCGATGCAAAGCCGAAAAGCCAATAGCCCGACGGGCAGGTGGGGATATGTGCCTGATAAACGCGGCTTATGGGGAAACTTTTAAATGCCTTGCGGTGCATTGCGCGGCAGTTGTCCTCGTCCTCGTCAAAAAACGGGGAACCGTGCTGATATACCATTATCCCGTCGTCTTTGAGTGCCTTGTAGCAGCTGCCGTAAAACTCCCTTGTAAACAGGCCCGCTGTGTGGCCGAGGGGGTCGGTGCTGTCGTTTATGATAAGGTCGTATTCGTTTTGTTTGCCGCGCAGAAAGCGCAGTCCGTCACGGTTGTATATCTTAACGCGCGGGTCGTCAAGCCCCTTTGCATTATCGGGGAAAAACCTGCGGCAGACATCCACAAAAAGCTCGTCGGGCTCTACCACGTCAATTTCCTCTATCTCGCTGTAGTGGGAAAGTTCGCGTGCAACACCGCCGTCACCGCCGCCTATTACAAGCACTTTTTTGACATTTGGGTGAACTGCCATAGGTACATGGACTATCATCTCGTCATAGATAAACTCGTCTTGTTCCGAGAAAATGACCGAACCGTCAAGCGTTATAAACCGCCCGAACTCGGCCGAGTCGAAAACATCTATACGCTGAAAATCGCTTTTGCCCGAAAACAGCTGCTTTTCGACGCGTATGGACATTTTTACATTTGATGTATGCATTTCGGAAAACCAAAAATCCATAATTATTCTCCTTTTAATACATTCAGCGTTTCGAGGCTGCCGTCTTCGGGGCCTTGCATAGAACAGCCTTTTTCCTTGGAAAACAGGATATAATCGACTATTTCGTCCGTTATCAGCTCGCCCGGGGCAAGGATGGGTATGCCCGGGGGATAGCACATAACAAACTCGGCGCATATCCTGCCGGGGGTGTCTTTTATCGGGACAGACTCTTTTTCGGAGTAGAAGGCCTTTTGCGGGGTGGCAACCACGGTGGGGTTGATGTACTCCGCGCTGTGCAGCCCCGTGACCTTGCGTGAGTAAAGGCGCTTTATATCCTCCAGCGCCCCCACAAGGCGCTCTATCTCCTGTATTCTGTCGCCTATCGATATATAAGCAAGGATATTGCCTATATCGCCGAATTCTATTTGTATATCGTATTCGTCACGCAGCAGATCGTATACCTCTATGCCCGTAAGGCCGATATCGCGCGTGTAAACGGATAGTTTTGTAACATCGTAATCGAAAATGCTGCTGCCGTTGACAAGTTCTTTGCCGTAGGCATAAAACCCGCCTATCGAGTTTATCTCGTCACGGGCATATTCCGCAAGCGCAGACACTTTTTCAAACGACTCGCGGCCGCGCAGCGCAAGGTTACGCCGCGATATATCAAGGCTTGAAAGCAGCAGATAAGAGGCGCTGGTGGTCTGCGTTAAATTTATTATCTGCTCCACATAATGCCTGTTTATGCTTTTGTTTAAAAGCAGCATTGAACTTTGCGTAAGGCTGCCGCCCGATTTGTGCATTGAAACGGCCGCCATATCCGCGCCTGCCTCCATTGCGGAAACGGGTAGGTTTTCGTGAAAATACAGATGAGTGCCGTGCGCCTCGTCCGCAAGCACAAGCATATTGTGCTCATGCGCAAGTTTTACGATGCTGCGCAGGTCCGAACAGATACCGTAATAAGTGGGGTTGTTCACAAAAACTGCCTTTGCATCGGGATTATCGAGTATCGCCTTTTCCACCTGACCAAGCTGCATACCCAGTGCAATGCCGATATGCGAATCGACATCGGGGTTTACATATACGGGTACGGCGCCGCACAAAACAAGCGCGTTTATAACGCTTTTATGCACGTTTCTGGGCAGAATTATCTTCTCGCCCGCCTTACAGGCCGTAAGTATCATACTCTGTACCGATGATGTGGTGCCGCCTACCATAAAATAGGCATAAGCTGCACCGAAAGCCTCCGCCGCCAGTTTTTCCGCATCGTAAATGACCGATACGGGGTGACAAAGATTGTCCAGCGGCTTCATTGAATTTACATCAAGGTTTACGCATTTTTCGCCCAATAACTCCGCCAGCTCGGGATTGCCGCGACCACGCTTGTGCCCGGGTACGTCAAAGGGCACGACCCTCTGCCGCCTGAATCGTTCCAAAGCCTCGTAAATGGGGGCAGAACGCTGTTTTTCCAGATCTATTTTGTTCATTTTGCTCTCCGTAAAAAAATAAAAATAATATATGATATATAGTAAAGGACATTTTAAATGTCCTTTACTATAACCCTGCGGGGCATGCACACGACTGCGTACAAGGAAT
>CAMNCZ010000079.1 GCA_946534775.1 uncultured Eubacteriaceae bacterium | reverse complement strand
TGTAAACGGTGATAATGTACTTTCGGCAGATGATTATATGAACTTGATCAATAAAGTTTTGGATGCTGCTTATGTATTCCCCGTTGAAAAATAATTAAATGATTTAGAGAGGTGTTAAATAATGAAATTAAAGAACATAGTTGGCGCGCTTGTTAGCACAGCCGCTGTATTTATGCTTAGTACAGCTGTTTTTGCTGCACCGACAGTTAAAGTCGGTAATCCTGTTGATCTTGAAAATTTTAAGGAAATTAAGGATTTAACAGTTGATGATATTGTTGCTATACCTATTGATATTATCACAGATTCCGAAAGTGATGTAGTTAAGGATTTTAACTTTGCCGTAAAGTACGACACAGACGTATTGATTCCCGACGGTTCATTAACAAAAAAGAAGGCGGGTGCAATAGGTGATATTCCGACAAACGGTGCAGGTGTTTCCGGCAACCATGCGGTTTTCGTTTTTGATGAAGACGGCGTAAGCGATTATTCGGGCGCTTATTCTGAAAATACAGAAAAAGGTTGGGTTGGCCTTCTTGCAGGCGGCGTAAATATGAAAGCTTCCGATTTTTCAAACGGATCGACAGTAGCATACATATTCTTCAAAGTTAAAGCGCCCAATACAAAGCTTAATACTCCTCTTGCATCACTTTCTCCCGATGCAGAGTGCTATATCAGCGTTAACGAAGATAGTAATATTAAATTTGATCCTACATTTGATAATAATAATGTATGTGCAGGTGCTTTCAATATCAAAATCGACAGCACAGAACTTAAACAGTTTGTACACGGTGTTTCCATAAAGGTTGACGGCGGCGCAGAAGTTGCTCTTGATGCTTGTAAAGAAGACGGCACTACATACATATTACCCGTAAGACTTACATCTGCAACAAAAACTTCGGGTACTGCAAACGTACAGGTTATCTTAAAGGTAGCTGATACAGATACGGAAGGCGCAACTACAACAGATCTTGTAGTTCCAACTCCTATCAGTGTAACATTAGGCGCACCTACAAGTTACACAGATTCAGCAGTAACTACAGAGTAATTATAGGAGGTATATACAGCTATGAAAGAATATACAAAGCCTGAAGTTGTTGTTACAGCTATCAAAAGCGAATCGGTTATGGCTACAAGCGGTGGATTTGTAATGGACAACTTTAACAAAAAAGGTAAGGACTATACAGAAGTTCCATTCTAAAAGAAATATAAGCGCGTGTCAAACGGCACGCGCTATTTCAGACCATAGATTGTTAAAAAAATAACAAAAATAAATTTGCCTTTTTGTGGGTATACTTTTACAGGAAAGGAGAGTGGCAATATGGAAAATGTTATAATAGATAATCTTGATGCACTCACACAAAAAATGAAGGAAATGAAAGCGGCGCAGGCGGAATTTGCAAAGTTTTCACAGGAACAGGTGGATAAAATTTTCTTTGAGGCGGCGCTTGCTGCAAACAAGGCGCGTATACCGCTTGCGAAAATGGCGGTTGAAGAAACGGGAATGGGTGTTGTGGAAGATAAGGTAATAAAAAACCATTACGCAGCCGAATATATTTACAATGCATATAAAAATACGAAAACCTGCGGTGTTATAGAGGAAGATAAGGCTTACGGCACCAAAAAAATAGCGGAGCCTATAGGCCTTATTGCGGCGGTAATACCCACAACAAACCCCACATCAACGGCAATTTTTAAAACGCTTATTGCTATTAAAACGCGTAATGCCATAATCATAAGCCCGCATCCCCGTGCGAAAAAATCCACTATAGAGGCGGCGAGAGTGGTGCTTGAAGCTGCTGTAAAAGCGGGCGCACCCGAGGGAATAATAGGCTGGATAGATGTGCCGTCACTGGAACTTACAAACGAGGTTATGAAAAACTCGGACATAATACTTGCAACGGGCGGTCCGGGTATGGTAAAGGCTGCGTACAGTTCGGGCAAACCCGCACTTGGCGTAGGTGCAGGCAATACTCCCGTAATTATCGACGATACTGCCGATGTAAGGCTTGCCGTCAACTCGATAATCCACTCCAAAACATTTGATAACGGTATGATATGTGCATCGGAACAGAGCGTTACCGTTGTGGGCGATATTTACGATGCGGTCAAAAAGGAATTTGCGGACCGAGGCTGCTATTTCTTACAGGGTGATGAACTTGACAAGGTCAGAAAAACGATAATTATAAACGGTTCTCTCAATGCCAAAATCGTTGGTCAAAGTGCGTATACCATAGCGAAACTTGCCGATGTGACCGTACCCGAAAACACAAAAATACTTATTGGCGAAGTTGAAAGCGTGGATATATCCGAAGAATTTGCACACGAAAAACTTTCGCCCGTACTTGCGATGTACCGCGCGGCGGATTTTGACGAGGCGCTTAAAAAGGCGGAACAGCTTGTTGCGGACGGCGGCTACGGCCATACTTCCTCGCTGTTTATAAATACGGCACAGACCGAAAAGATAGAAAAGCACTACAATGCAATGAAAACCTGCCGCATACTTATCAACACCCCCTCCTCGCACGGCGGTATAGGCGACCTTTACAACTTTAACCTGGCGCCGTCGCTTACACTGGGCTGCGGTTCCTGGGGCGGCAACTCGGTTTCCGAAAATGTCGGTGTTAAGCATCTTTTAAATATAAAGACCGTTGCAGAGAGGAGAGAGAATATGCTTTGGTTCCGCGCGCCCGAAAAGGTTTATTTCAAAAAAGGCTGTATGCCTGTCGCCCTTGATGAGTTGGGCAGCGTAATGGGCAAAAAACGCGCCTTTATCGTTACGGATACATTTTTATACAAAAACGGCTATACAAAGCCTATCACGGATAAACTTGACAAAATGGGCATTGTATATACCTGCTTTTACGATGTTGCGCCCGACCCGAATCTGGCCTGCGCGCTTGCGGGCGCAGAGCAGATGCGTCTGTTTGAACCCGATGTGATAATCGCACTTGGCGGCGGTTCGGCTATGGACGCGGGCAAAATTATGTGGGTGCTTTACGAACATCCCGATGCAGATTTCCTTGATATGGCAATGCGTTTCCAGGATATCAGAAAAAGAATCTATACTTTCCCGAAAATGGGCGAAAAGGCTTATTTTGTGGCTATACCCACATCATCGGGTACGGGTTCGGAAGTCACTCCGTTTGCCGTTATCACGGATGAAAAGACGGGTACAAAATATCCGCTTGCAGATTATGAGCTTCTGCCCGATATGGCGATAATTGATGCCGATAATATGAAAGATCAGCCGAAAGGCCTTACAAGCGCCAGCGGTATAGATGCACTCACACACGCACTTGAGGCTTATGCATCGATTATGGCGACAGACTACACCGACGGCATCGCTTTAAAGGCAATGAAACTTATCTTTAAATATCTGCCTTCGGCTTATGAAAACGGCGCGTTGGATATGAAAGCGCGTGAAGAAATGGCAAACGCAAGCTGCCTTGCGGGTATGGCTTTCGCAAACGCCTTCCTTGGCGTGTGCCACTCGCTTGCGCATAAACTCGGTGCTTTCCATCATCTGCCGCACGGTGTTGCAAATGCGCTTTTAATAACCTATATAATGCGCTACAACGCAGCGGATGTGCCGACAAAAATGGGTACTTTCAGCCAGTACGAATATCCGCATGCACTTGAAAGATATGTTGAGTGCGCTAATTTCTGCGGTTTCTTCGGCAAAGACGACAACGAAACACTCGAAAACTTCATCGCGGGCATTGAGGAGCTAAAAGCAAAAGTGGGTATCAAGAAAACCATACGCGATTACGGCATTGAAGAGGATAAATTCCTTGAAACGCTTGACGATATGGTAGAACAGGCCTTTGACGACCAGTGCACGGGCGCAAACCCGCGTTATCCGCTTATGAGCGAGATAAAAGAAATTTATCTGAAAGCATACTATGGTGAGTGAGAGGGGGCTTAAATATGAATGACAATGTAAAGCTTGAAAATCTTATCGCAGAGCGAAAAAACAAAAAAATATACAGGTACGAAAACCTTAAAATAAAGGTGTTTGACGACGATTTCAAAAAATCCGATATACTTAACGAGGCCCTTAATCAGGCCCGCGTTGAGGAAACGGGGTTAAGCATACCCGCCCTTGTCGAGGTGTGCAAGATAAACGGCAAATGGGCTATCGTGACCGAGTATGTGGAGGGCCGCACCCTTGCCGATATTATGGCGGAGGACCGCGCAAATTTAAAGCGCTATATGGAAAAATTTGTGGATATACAAATGGAGATACACAGCAAGCGCGCACCGCTGTTAAACAAGCTTAAAGACAAGATGAACCGCAAGATAAGCGAAAGCACGCTAAGCGCAACCACACGTTACGAGCTGCATACGCGCCTTGAAGGTATGCCAAAGCACAACAAGGTATGCCACGGTGATTTCAACCCGTCAAACGTAATTATTTCACCCGAGGGCAATTATTATGTTATTGACTGGTCACACGCCACACAGGGCAATGCAAGCGCCGATGCCGCAAGAACATACCTTCTTTTCAGCCTTGCGGGCGATACCGAGGCTGCCGAGATGTATATGGATATGTTCTGCAAAAAAAGCGATACGGCAAAGCAATATGTTCAGGCGTGGCTGCCTATCGTCGCAGCTTCGCAAAGCGTAAAAGGCAACGAAAACGAAAGGGAATTTCTGCTTAAATGGGCAGATGTTGTCGATTACGAATAAAAAGTTTTATAAGACCCACAGGCAGTTTTTTTGTCCTGCGGGTCTTTTGTTTTGAGCATTTACGGATACATAGTTATTTTTGCCGCCGATTTTGCGTATAATTATAAAAAAACAAGTTGGAGGGGAAAATGGGCGCAAAAATTTATGTGATAAAACTGAAACAAATAATATGTGTTCTGGTGTCGCTGGCCGTTATCGCGGCAGTGGCAGCGGGAGTGATATTTGCGCTGCGCCGCGGCAGCAGGCCTACATACAGCCCGGGGGTTTACACCGCCTGCATAGTGCTGCACAACTCGCCCGTAAATGTCGAGGTGGAAGTGTCCAAGCACAGCATAGAAAGCGTAAGGGTGCTTGAATTAAGCGAAACACAGCAAGTATTTTATCCGCTTTTTACCACAACGGCTTCGGATATAGCAGAGCGTGTGGTGGCGGAACAAAGCTGCGATATAACGCTTGACAGTGAAAGCGCGGTAACGGGCGGAATTATTCTCGATGCCGTCGGTCAGGCGCTTGAAAAAGCAAAAAAATAGCAAGAAAAAGCCCGCGATCATTATAACCGCGGGTTTTTCTTGCTATAATACGTTAAACGTATAGGGGATGTATATAAAAAAAGGAGGGTTAAATTTTTGCGGTTTCAACACGGTACCGCAGCCGTTTCGCAACACAGCATTTTAATTGCCGTGCCCGCTTTTTCAAGCATAGAACATATCTGTTCCATAAGTGTCAATTGTTTTGTATGCATTTCATCCAGCAGTGTATATGCAAGGTTTTTATTATGTATGTTGGATATCTTGTAGATACCCGATGTATCCGACATATTTCCGTAAAGATGTCGGATATTGTCGTAAGCCTTTGCATAATCCGCATAAGCGGTCATCTGCTCCATATTAAGGCAGGAGTGCGTAACGGCGTAATGCTGCATTTCGCTTGATATCCTGCTGTTGTTTTCTTTTGCCGTGCTAAGCATTTCGGCAATGGTTTGTTCGTTTGATTCTATAGAAAGTAAAATATCATCAATGCTTTTGTTCATTTCGTTCATTTCGTATCCCCTTTCCTTTGGTCTACAATTATAGTATACGCTATAAAAATTAAAAAATCATTGATAAATTTATTAAGTATTTATTAAGATTGGATTTAAGAAAATTACACAAAAAGAGGGTGTCGCATTAAGCTCCACCCTCTTAATATCATTTAACGAATTTCGGATAAACAAAGTCCTCTCTTAAAACCTTTTGCAGTACATTTACCGCATCGTCGGCGGTAACGTTTTTGTCATCGTCAACGTCTACATAGT
>CAMNCZ010000078.1 GCA_946534775.1 uncultured Eubacteriaceae bacterium | reverse complement strand
AAAACATCGCGGTTTTGTTCCCCCGCAAAGCTTGCGGTTATAAGCGAGCCGCTTTTCACCGCCGCCTCTATCACGGCAACTCCGTTTGAAAGACCGCTTATTATACGGTTTCTTGCAGGAAAAGTATATACCGTGCCGTGTGTGCCGGGCGGAAATTCACTGATTATACAGCCGTTTTTGATTATTTCGCTGCGCAGTTGTGCATGGTTTGACGGATAACAAATATCTATACCCGTTCCGAGGACGGCTATGGTCTTACCGCCGCCGTCTATTGCACCGCTGTGCGCGCAGCCGTCTATACCTTCCGCCATACCGCTTATTACCGCCACATCGTTTTGGGCAAGCCCGCGGCTTATATTGTAAGCGGCCTGTCTGCCGTATTCCGTACAGGTACGCGAACCGACGATCCCGATCTTATACTCGCAGTCGGGCATTTCACCAATTATATAATATCCCAGCGGCCAATCGTATATCTCACGCAATATATCGGGATATTCGCTGTCTTTATAGCTTACAAACCTTGCGCCCGCCTTTTGTGCGGACTCGGTAAGCTTATCCATATTTTCCGGCGTTTTTGTACGCATAATTTTATATACACCGTCACTGTTTATGCCCGTAACTCGGCTTATTTCCGCACTTGATGCCCGCCACACTTCTTCTGCACCGCCAAAAAATTCAAGCAGCTTATGGCGATTTTGCACGGATACATCTATAAGGCTGTTAAGCCACATAATATAAATATTTTCACTGCTCATACTTTTTCACCGAATTTTTCTACTATATAAATATAAACAAATTTAATCTTTTATACATTTATTTACAATACCATATATTACAAAAATAATCAAGTACAAATTTTCAATAATCATAAAAATTTAAAACATTTATAATTATTTTCAAAAACAAAACCCTATCTTATACGATAGGGTTCTTTGAGATTTTTGTTGCTTTACGCGGATATTTTTCGGGCGTATGCCTTACTTTTTTTATGAAAACTATTTTGTGTTCTATCTTTTCATCCGCCTGTTTTGTATTTAAAACCACCGTTTCCACACCGCTTATCTCGCCGCCCAAAGCAGCTATAGCCTTTTCGGCCTGCGTTATCTCGTCAAAAGCGGCAGGGCCTTTTAATGCTATCATTTCGCCGCCCGGCTTTACAAACGGCAGATCGTATTCCGCCAATACGTTAAGAGGTGCGACCGCACGCGACACGGCAAAATCAAATTTTTCGCGGTATTTTTTATCCCTTCCGCCGTCCTCGGCGCGGGAATGTACGCACTCCACATCATTAAGGCCAAGCGTGTTGACTGCCTCGTTAAGGAAGTTTATACGCTTGTTCAGGGAGTCCATAAGGCAGAGCCTCATTTCGGGAACGGCTATTTTAAGGGGCAGACCGGGAAAGCCCGCCCCCGTACCTACATCAATAACATATTTATCTTTAAAATCGCGGAAATCAAGCGGCGAAAGACTGTCTAAAAAATGCTTTGCCACTATTTCGTCGTGATCGGTTATTGCGGTAAGATTAATTTTTTCATTCCATTCAAGCAGCAGCTTTTCATATACATCAAAGGCCGACTGCGTATTTGAATAAATCTCTTTTATCATAAATGACCGCCGTTGTCAACAAAAATAACAACATTGTTCATAAGAACAGCCATCTGTGCTCTTGTGATATTGCTTGAAGATTCAAGCGTTGTATCGGAAGTGCCGAGAACTACCTTTGCATTTATAAGTGCTGCAACTGCCTCGCGGCTTTCGTCTCTGAGTTGGCCTGCATCCGTATATCCGCTGAGTACCGTCTGATCGGTATTGAAAGTATAGCCTTTTTGTTTAAGGCCCTTATATGTCATAACCATAATATCTTCACGGGTTATCATTGCCATAGGATGGAATGAATCACCGTCTACACCCGATTCGATATTGTATTTCTTTGCTATGCCGACATAGTTATAATAATATTCGCCAAGTTTGATATCGCCGTAATTCTGTGTTGCTATTTCACTGTCAAGGCCAAGTAATTTGGTAAGAACTATAGCAAAATCGCAGCGCTTACAGTTGTTGTCGGGGTCAAACTTGTTATTGCCGATACCCTTGATTATACCCTTTGATGCCATATTGTTGATAGCCGAAACAGCCCAGGGACGTGAATCTATATCGACAAATGAAGGTGTACCCTGTACGGGTGCGCTTGTAGCTGCTACAGTTGTTTTAGCCTGTGTTGTAGCCTCTGTTGTGGTTTCTTTTGTAGTTTCTTTTGAAGATGAAGAAATACCCGAAACAGTAATAAATATCTGAATAATATCGCCGTCTTCGTGCTTGCAGAGTACATATCCCACGCCGTTTGCCTGGCCCGTTACTTCGCCGTCACTGTTTACCTTTACAACATCGCTTCTGCCCGATGAGAATCTATATTCCTCAACATCATCGTCAAGGTAGCTGTCAATGCTCTTTGCGGAAGTACCCGAAAGTTTCATTGTTTCCACGGTATATTCTCCGTCTACCTTTACATTGAACGTATACTCGTCATCACCCGAAGCGTAGATCTTTGTGGAACCTGTACCCTCGGCTGTGATAATACCGTTTTTCTCGTCAACATCGGCAATATCCTCATCCTTTACATCCCAATCATAATCCTTGGGAGAATCTGCAAGTATGCCGCTCACATCAAGTTCGTCGCTCTTGCCGAGATAAATATCCCAGTCAAGTTTTTTGGAAACGGACTTTGAAGAACTGCTTGAACTTGAACTGTCATCACCGTCACCTACAGTCACCTTAAACTTGTAGGAAAGGTCTTCGCTGTCATAAACTGCCTTGATGGTTACTACACCGTCGTCAACACCTGTTACAACACCTTTGCTTGAAACAGTCGCTATCTTTTTGTCACTTGTTGACCAAGTATATTTTGATGCGCTGAATTCATTGTCCACATAAGAATACAGGTTTATCGTCTTGTCGACCTTTACCGAAACAGACTTGTCGTAAGACGATGAACTGCTGGAACTCTTTGAACTTTTTGAGCTTGAACTCGAACTGGAGCTGCTTTTTACGGTAATGTTGAATGTATACTCATATTTGGCGCTGTTAGTTGAATAAGTGGCTTTAACTGTAGTATCGCCCTTCTTTTTACCCGTTATTTTACCCGACGAATTAACGCTGCATATACTTGAAGAATCACTTGTCCAGGTATAATCGCTTGCTTCGTAATCATCCGAAACATAGCTTGAAAGATTCTTTGTGTCATCAACATAAATCGTAATATTGCGTTCATCCGAATACGTTTTCTTGCTGCTTGACGAAGAACTGCTCGATGCCGTGGTAGTTTCCGTAGTGGTTTCCGTCTTTGTTGTTACAACCACGGTAGTTGCCTGCGTAGGTGCCTCCGTGGGCGCCTCGGTAGGTGCTTCCGTCGGCGCTTCGGTGGCTGCCTCCGTTGGTGTTTCAACGGGTGTTTCAGCAGGTGTTTCCACCGTTGTCTGTCCGCCGCTTTCGGTTTCACCGTCGGCAAAAACAGCATTAACGCTTGTTATTGTCATCATTGCAGCCATAAAAATGGCCAATAATTTCTTTTTCATTTTTATCCTCCTTAAATTTTTCATAACTTAAATAATCGAAACATCTCTGAAAATTTGTCAAAACGATAAATTTCATAAATGTCCACATACATTATAATACTAAAAGAGTCGGATTTCAATAATAAATTTACTTTCCGACTCAAAATTTACAAATATATTATATGATTCAGTAATCCTCCTGAGGAACTTCATCGTGTTCGCTTATATCGTTTACGGGCTTTTTAAGACCTTCTATAACGATGCCGTTTTTCTCCGCATAGTCCCAGAGTGCTGCGTGAAGCGCCTCTTCTGCAAGGCAGGAACAATGCACCTTGATAGGCGGAAGTCCGTCAAGCGCCTCCATAACGGCCTTGTTTGTTATCTCTAAGGACTCTTTTATCGTTTTGCCCTTTATAAGCTCGGTCGCCATAGAACTTGTTGCAACAGCCGCACCGCAGCCGAATGTTTTGAACTTTGCATCCTTAACGATACCGTCTTCTATTTTAAGATAAACCTTCATAATATCGCCGCATTTTGCGTTGCCCACGGTGCCCACACCGCTTGCATCCTCGATCTCGCCGACGTTTCTCGGGTTCATAAAATGATCCATTACTTTTTCGCTGTACATCATAACAAAATTTCCCCTTTTGTATTATTTTTTATTTTTGATCTGCTCGTATAAAGGCGACATTTCCCTGAGTCTTTCAACTATCGGCGGAAGTTTCTCAAGTACAAAATCAACTTCTTCTTCCTTGGTGAAATGTCCCATTGTAAGTCTTAACGAACCGTGTGCTTTTTCGTGCGGGAGACCTATTGCCAAAAGTACGTGCGAAGGGTCGAGTGAACCGCTTGTACAGGCACTTCCGCTGCTTGCGTATATATCGTTCATATCAAGCAGAAGCAGTATCGATTCGCCCTCTATAAACTCAAATGAAATATTTACATTACCCGGCAGCCTTAAATCGGGATGACCGTTAAGACGTGCGTAAGGTATTTTTTCAAGAATACCGTTTATAAGCTTTGTCCTTAAAGCGATAAGACGCGGCATCTCCGTTTCAAGCTCGGCCGATGCAAGTTCTATCGCCTTGCCGATGCCCACGATGCCCGGCACGTTTTCGGTACCCGCGCGGCGCTTTCTTTCCTGCGCACCGCCGTGTATAAACGAAGGTATTTTAATGCCTTTTCTTATATACATTGCGCCTATGCCCTTGGGGCCGTAAAATTTATGTCCGCTCATCGAAAGCAGGTCTATATTCATTGCCTGTACATCAACGGGAACGTGCGCTACCGCCTGTACCGCATCTGTATGGAAAAGCACGCCCGCCTCACGGCAAACAGCGCCTATCTCGGCAATAGGCTCTATCGTGCCTATCTCGTTGTTTGCAAACATTACGGAAACAAGTATCGTATCGGGGCGTATAGCCTCTTTGACCTGCTCGGCACTTACAAGGCCGTACTCGTCAACGGGAAGATAAGTTACTTCGTAACCTTTTGTTTCAAGATATTCGCAGGTATGCAATATAGCGTGGTGTTCTATCGCAGTTGTGATTATATGTTTGCCTTTTGAAGAATAGCTGTCGGCAATGCCCTTTAAAGCCCAGTTGTCGGACTCGGAACCACCCGCCGTAAAGTAAATTTCGTTTGCCGCAGGCGCATTTATCGCCTTTGCTACCTGTTCCCTTGCCGTTTCAACGGCTTTTTTTGTCTTTTGACTTATTTTATAAATACTGGAGGGATTACCGTAATTTTCCTGAAAATACGGGAGCATAGCCTCCAATACCTCGGCACGCACCTTTGTGGTTGCCGCATTGTCAAAATAACATTCCATTTATAACATCTCTCTTTCATAAAATAGTTTTCAGTTTTCGGACGAAAGGCTTTGCGATGCAAGCATTTCAAGCGTTATGCTGTCGGCAGCTTCGTTTACGCTTTCGCTTAATTTTTCCCATACGTTTTTGGTGACACAGTTTTTGCAGCTGCCTGCGCCGCAGTTGGTGCCCGTTTTCTCACACTCAACTATATCCAGCGGCCCTTCAAGCGCCCTTAGTATCTCACCCACCGTAATTTCGCAGGCATCCCTTGCCAGCACATAGCCGCCCTGCGCGCCCCTTGTGCTTTTTACGATACCCGCCTTTTTAAGCGGCGATATAAGCTGTTCCAGATAGCTTTCGCTCAAATTCTGGCGGGTGGCAACGCTTTTAAGCGAAACGCAGTTTTCGCCCTTTGCGCAGTTTGCCGCAATATCCACCATTGCACGAAGCCCGTAACGTCCCTTCGTTGACATTTTCATAACGTCACTCCCGAGTTTTTAATTCCAAGTAATTTTGTATGAATTACTTTATAATATATTATCACTTTCAACCCATCTTGTCAATATAAATATAAAAAATGTTGATATTTTATTTAATATATGGTAAAATAGGGTTATAGTAAACGACATTTAAAAATGTCCTTTACTATAACCCTGCGGGGCATGCA
>CAMNCZ010000077.1 GCA_946534775.1 uncultured Eubacteriaceae bacterium | reverse complement strand
GTGGAGCTTGCGCAGGCAATTTATACATATAAAGATACGGCGGCGGGTTTTGCAATGAACGGCATAAAGGGCGAAGTGCTTTCAACGGCTGAAATGCGCGGTTATAAAAGCCCGCTTGAAGAGGTTTTGCAGCAGTCAAGAATTGACAGGAAAATACTTGATGCAATGTTTGGCGCCGTAAAGGAGGCTTTGCCGATATTCCGAAAATATTTCGCCGCAAAGGCAAAAGCGCTTGGGATAGGCGATAAACTTGCTTTTTATGATATTTTTGCGCCTATAAACAACGCAAATATCACTTATACGCTTGAAGAAGCAAAACAGGCGGTCTTATCCGCATTTTATGCTTTTGATAAGGAACTGGGCGCTTTTGCCGAGGGTGAGTTTGCAAAACGGCGCTTGGATCTTCTGCCGAAAAAAGGAAAAGTCGGCGGAGCTTTCAGCGAGTCTGTCCACGGCAGAAAAGAGGGGAGATATCTTATCAACTTTACGGGCAGTTTCAATGATGCGGTGACTATAGCGCACGAACTCGGACACGGCTATCACAGCAGGCTTATGTTTAAAAACAGCTTCCTTAATGCCGATTATCCGATGCCCATTGCGGAGACGGCTTCCACGCTTTGCGAAAATATTTTTATAGCACATACAATGAAAGATGCGGACGATAATCAGCGTGTTTATATACTGGAGACCGATATCCAGGGCGCTGCGCAGACACTTGTGGACATATACAGCAGGTTTTTGTTTGAGGATAAGGTTTTTGAAAAACGCCGCGAGGGTTCTCTTTCGGCAGATGAACTGAATGATATTATGGTAGATGCTCAGAAACAGACCTACGGCGAACTTTCTTGCTATCACCCGTATATGTGGGCGTGCAAGCCGCATTATTACGATGCCGATTATAATTATTACAACTTCCCTTATGCCTTTGGTATGCTGTTAAGCAAGGGCTTATATGCGAAATATTTACAGGATAAAGAGAACTTTATGCCAATGTACAATAAGCTGCTTGCCGCAACGGGCACTATGAAACTTGCCGATGTTGCCAAAACAGCGGATATAGACCTGTACGATAAGAATTTCTGGCTTTCGGGGCTTGATATCATCAAAAACGATATTGAAAAATTGTTGAGTTTACTGTGATTAAAAAGAGTTGGTTATATGAATAAAATTAATTTTAACAAAGTGATAAGGATCGCTGTCGGCAGTACGCTTTCGTTTTTTATCTGCCATAAATTCGGCATACAAAACAGTGCTTCGGCGGCGGTCATAACCCTGCTTTCGGTGCAGGACACCAAAAAAGAGACATTATCCGATGTGGTGAAACGCTTTTTCTCCTACATTTTTGCAATGGTCACGGCGTTTATACTGTTTACGGGTATAGGTTTTAACGAGATAGCATTTTGTATTTTTATGTTTATACTGGTAAGTGTGGCCTATAAGCTGGATTGGCTTAATACGCTGTCGTCAAGCACGGTCGTTACGACGCATTTTATGCTTGCGAAAAGTTTTGCACCCGATTTTGTGCTTGACGAGATATTTTTGGTAATTGTGGGCACATCTTCCGCAATTTTGCTGAATATACTGTTTTGGGATAATTCGCACGAACTGCGCCGCGATATGGAGTACATAGAAAACGATTTAAAATCCTTTCTTATAAAAATGCAGCATTTTTTGTCGGACAGAGAGCCTTTGCCCGATGACGACAGACTGCATTTTATAAAAAAACACGTTGAAGAGGGCGTGAAAAAGGGTCTTGATTATGAGAAAAACGTGTTTGAAGATACGGCGTACTACGGCCAGTATATGCTTATGCGGCAGGATCAGCTGGAAACACTTATGCGAATTTATCAGTCGCTTGCCAGGTTAAGGGATAGTTTTCCGCTTAAAAGCGATATTGCGGATATATTCGGCCGTCTTGCCGACAATGTGGATAAACGAGAGTGCTATGTCTACAACAATCCGCTTATTTTGGGCGTTATAAGCAAGTATAAAAAGCTGCCTCTGCCCGAAAGCATGACAGAGATGATAAATATGGCGGCGCTTTTGGATATTTTGAACGAGCTTATGTATTACAGCGACCTGAAAAAGACCTTTGTGGAGCATCTTACGCCAAGGCAGCTTGAAAGATACTATAAAGAAACGATAAATGCGGCGGATTAAGCAATATATAATTTTGCTTTAAATATCTCTTAATATATGTATAGTATATGTATAGTAAAATAAACAAAATTACGAAAGAGGTGAGCTTATGATAAATTTAAAGAAAACGGCGGCAATGCTTTGCGCCCTGATTATGGCCTGCGGCTGTTCCAAACGGGAGGAGACCGAAACGGTAACGGCATCGGCTTTGCCCGTAACGGGCGAGTTTTCGGTGACAGCGCTTAAAGTCGGAAAGGCGGATGCGCTGGTTTTGAAAACGCAGTCACACACCGTACTGATAGACTGCGGTGAAAAAGACGACGGTGATGAGATAGTTGAATTTCTGACGGAAAACAATGCGGAAAAAGTCGATTATCTTTTTATAACCCATTTTGATAAGGACCACGTTGGCGGCGCGGCCGAGGTAATAGAAAATATCGATATATCGCAGATAGTGGTGCCCGATTATGAAAATGACAGCAAAGAATACCAAAAATACATAAGCGCGGCACAGGAAAAGGGGCTGACACCTTTGCGTCTGAAAGAAACTATGTCTTTTGTGCTTGATGATGTAAGTTTTGCGGTTTATCCGCCGCTTGAAAGCGAATATGAGGAGAGCGACAACGATTTTTCGCTGGCGGTAACGGCAGTACACGGCAAAAACAGTTTTCTTTTTGCGGGCGATGCCGAAACGGTGCGTATGCAGGAGATAGTGCAGCAGGTATCGGGAGAGTTTACCTATCTGAAAGTGCCGCATCACGGTGTTTACAGCGATTATACCGAGGAGTTTGCAGATAAGATAAAACCCGTATATGCGGTAATTACCTGCAGTGAAAAAAATCCCGCCGAAAAAAAGGTTACGGATATACTTACGGCAGTAAATGCAGTTATATACGATACATCGTACAACAGCGTAAAAACCGTATCGGACGGTGAAACGCTGACATTTACACAAGATTAGTCGTTTACTATAAGCTTATTAAAAAAATATATTGATATTCGTTTCGGAAAGTGTTATTATATAAATAGAACAGTATGTACACTCTTTATTCTTCGGAGGTCAATATATGGCTAAAAACGATAAAAAGAAAATAACAATAAGGCGAAATATACGCCGCAAGGGCGCTTCGCTTTTCCCGCTGTTTTTTATATGCACCTGCGTTGTATGTGCGATAGCGGGCATAAAAAGCTACAGTTACGCTTACGACTATGCCGTTGAAAACTTTGTGCCGCACGATGAGGGCGACGGTGAGGAAAAATTCACCGCAAGGGACCTTATCGACAAGGCAAAGAAAAATATGATAAACAAGGATATTGACGGTGTTATCAAAAAAATAGAGGAAAACACGGTAACTTTCCTTAACCTTAATGCAAACGAAACGGTCATCTTAAAGGCAACAAAGGATACCAACTATCCGGGCACAAATTCGCTTAACGACTACTTTATAGGCGATGTTGTGACATTTAAATATGATGAGAACAACAACCTTACCGATGTTAAAAAATGCGAAAAAGCCTGGTCCTATTCGGATGTGGGCCTTATAGTAAATACATCTGCAAAGCTGGTGAAATTCGGTGACAACGCGCTTGCATACAAGGACAAATCGTTTAAATATTCAACGGATATAACAACGGTGCGATATAAAAACGATTATTCTACCCTTGCAAGCATCGACACATCGGACTATGTTACGTTAAAGGGCTATGACAACGGCACGGAAAACAAGGTTTACTCCATAACCATTGACAAAAGTCACGGTGACTTGCAGTTTGTGAATTATTCAAACATAGAAAGTCCGCAGTTTATACTTAACGGACAGACGATATCGCTGGCAAATTCCGATACGTTCAAGGTAACGGAGGGCAAGCACACCATTCAGGTAATGAGCCCCATCTGTGAGGATTTTACAAAGGATGTACTTATACGTCCGGGCGAGGTGACGAAAGTCGATCTGTCGGCAATGCAAATAAAGACGGGTCTTTTGACAATAAGCGCAAACAAGCCCAATTTCAAATTGTTTATAAATGATACGGAATATTCGCTTGCAGAACCTATCCTGCTTTCTTACGGCCGATATAATGTAAAGATAACAAAGGAAGGCTATGAGGACTTTACAAGCACCGTTATTATAGATTCGGAGACAAATGTGCTGCACGCAGACCTTGAAGTACACGTTCCTAAGGGAAGAATACACGTTGACAGCGACCCCGAGGGGGCAAGCGTTTATATCGACGGTTCTATGATAGGCAAATCGCCTATAAGCTACAGCACAACGCTGGGCAGCCATACCGTAACGGTAAAGAAAAACGAATATATTGAAGCATCAAAGTCTGTTTACCTCGGCGCCGAGGGCGATGAAACATCGGCTGATTTTGATATGATGCCTGTTGTAAGCAAATTTGTGGACAGCGAATAAAACAAAAAACTGCGGAAGATCCGATCTCCGCAGTTTTTTGCGTTTAAGCCGTTTCGATTGTTTTTGCGGCTTCAAGCTGCTTGTTGCGCTTGCCGATAGCCCCTTTGAAGGTCTTGTTTTTTACCGCCTGAAATGCCAAAAAGCTAATTGAAAAAGGACAAGCAACCGCCCTATAGAACCAAATATAGCCTTGTACAAACCATAGGCACCACCCCTTTTATTGCATTAAAAAAGCACCTACCGAAGTAAGTGCTTAATAATCCACATCATCTTCATATTCAAACGGTTCCCATTCTTCGTAAAAAAGATTTTTTCCGGCCTTTTTACTTCGTTCAAGCCTGTCTAAGAATACTTCATCGGATTCATTTTCGTCGCCCCGAAAACCTGCTCCATCACTTTCTCTTTCCACCGAAACACCGCCACTTATTTCAAAACCAATACCATCATTCGGATACATCTTCCTATATTTTTCTATACTTTCTGATGTCATATAAATCAATCCTTTCATATTAACTTCATTATACCTTCAAATTCTTCCCACGCCGTCGGCAAATATTTTTTCATCAGTTCTGCTTTCCCATTATCAAAAGATGCCTCAAACATATGTGCGAACGTTTCTAACGAAAGTTTCCATTCGGAATTTTTCCAATAATCACTCTTGTGCTTCCAGTCGCAATTTGGGTAAGGCTTTTTTATTACTCCGCCAAAAATATCCTGTATAGAAGCCGAAATATCACCAATTTCCTTCAACTCACTACCGATAGCAATTCTCGCCTGCGAAACAAACAAAAATCCTTTTTCTTTTTTTACTTGTTTCTCATACGCTCTTACATCTGCAATTATCGCATTTCTAAAATCTTCCGATTTGCTTACCCTGCCACACATATAATCAATATAATGCCCGTGTTCGTGAAACCACGTTGTACCTGCTCCGCGCTTATTTATAACATCGGATGAAACATTCAAATACACTTTCCCTTTTGAATGATAATAATCGCCTGAATTTGTATCCACAACGACCCCACCATTTGGAACATATTTATCATATACCCTCTTAGCTATCTCATTACCTTGGCTGAATTTAGTATTGAGAGCATCAACATATTCTTTCGGTAACTCACCGGCTGTTCGCTTAAACCTTTCATTTGCTTTTATTATATCACTTTCCGCAGATTTTACAACACCATTTTGCAAATTATTTTTTGCTGCTTTCCACTCAGCCACAGTCTCCGTCTTATCCACAAACACTTTTTTCCATTCGGGGTAAGTCATATCTTCGGGAACGGATACCGTCTTTCCCGTTTCGGGGTCTCTCGCGGCGCGTGTTCCGAGACTGAACTCGTCGTCGAAGTACGGGGCTGTTGCACAATGACAATTAGGGTGAAAAGGATGTGCTGTTACACCTACCTTATATTCACTTATTGGAAAGTGTTTGCCGTCCAGCTCCTGACATATCTCACAAGTCGCCTCATTAAGAGTAGCGACTATCTCGTATTCCTCAACGCCCAGTT
>CAMNCZ010000076.1 GCA_946534775.1 uncultured Eubacteriaceae bacterium | reverse complement strand
GCTTTGCCTGGCTTTTGCGCAGCAAAAGTGCTGCCCCACTGAATTTTAAGTAAGCCCCCCGCTTTAGAAGCGGGGGACTTACTTAGTTTGTTAAAAGCCCGCTGTACTTGACTTTTTGGTTTATTATGCAAGTTTAATGATGAAAAATTGCATATCGCAGGAAATTTGTGTAAATTATTTTTTAAAAATCTATTATCGGGCTTGACAGAATACTACATAAAAAGGTATAATTAATGTGAATGTTATCGTGAAATATAATATGGAAAATAATGCAAAATATATATATCAAAAGGAGCGTTTGCAATGAAAACACTTGCGTCCAATTCACTTGCTTCCCTTTCAAAGGCGCAGCTTCTGGAAATGGAAAAGAAGTTAAGCCAACAATACGATGATTTTAAAAGCCGCAATATAAAGCTGGATATGTCGCGCGGCAAGCCGTCAAGCGACCAGCTTAATCTGTCAAACGGCATACTTTCGGCACCGCTTGACAATTATATTACCGAGCAGGGCATAGATGCGCGAAACTACGGCATACTTGACGGTATAGACGAGGTAAAGCGCCTTTTTTCGGAACTTTTGGATATCCCGTCGGAAAATATGATAATCGGCGGCAATTCAAGCCTTAACCTTATTTACGATGCAATGGCAAGGCTTTATATGTTTGGTGCGCTGGGTTCCACACCCTGGGGCAAGCTTGACAAGGTGAAAATACTCTGTCCCGTGCCCGGATATGACCGCCATTTTGCAATATGTGAGGAATTTGGCTTTGAAATGGTATGTGTACCTATGAAAAAAGACGGCCCGGATATGGATATGGTCGAAAGTATGGTAAAAGACGATCCTTCTGTAAAGGGCATTATGTGCGTGCCGCTTTACTCAAACCCCGACGGCACCTGCTACAGCGAGGAGACCGTGGTAAGGCTTGCGGGTATGGAAACGGCGGCGGCGGATTTTAAAATTTTCTGGGACAACGCTTACGGCATACACCACGTTTTCAAGCAGGTATCGCTGTACAACATTTTTGATGCCTGCCGCAGGTTCAGGACAGAGGACAGAATACTTTACTTCTTCTCGACATCAAAGATAACTTTCCCGGGCTCGGGCATTGCGCTGGTAGCTGCGGGGGACGAGTATATCAAAGAGATAAAGCTGCATTTCGGCCGTCAGACGATAGGCTACGACAAGATAAATCAGCTCAGGGTTTACAACTATTTCAAAAATGTTGACGGTATGCTGGAACACATGTCCGCCCTTGCAAAGGAGTTAAAGCCGAAATTCAGCATAGTGCTTGAGACCCTTAATCACGAGTTTGAGGATTCGGATATGCTGACGTGGACCAAACCTTTGGGCGGTTACTTTGTATCGGTAAACACAATGTCACACTGCGCAAAGGAGACCGTAAGGCTTGCGAAAGAGGCGGGTCTGTCGCTGACCAACGCAGGCGCTACATATCCCTACGGCAAGGATCCTCTGGACAGCAATATTCGTATTGCGCCCTCGTATCCCACCTGTGACGAACTTGAAATGGCAATGGAACTTTTCTGTATCTGCGTAAAATTGGCAGCGGTAAGAAAAGTGCTGGATTATAAATAATTATAAATAAAAATAACGCGGAGGCTTTTGTTCTCCGCGTTTTTTTATTGCACATAAATATTTTGGGTTTTGCGAAATGCCTGTATAATGCGGATTATCCCCGAATAAAACAGACCCGCAGAATAGATATATACCGCTATGCGCACCGATTTTGAGTAAAACAGGCAAAGCAGCGCTATCGATGTACTGCCTATGCCGTGGACAAGGTTGAGTTTCCAGGACGGGGCTTCAAGCCGTTTGGATTCAAGCGCCTTTAAAATTGCGGCTATGCCCGCAACTGCGTGTATTGCGGCAAGGTATATCATTACATACACCAGCGGAAAGTCGGGCAGGTCTATCGCAAAAAGGCCTGCATCAAAGATGACCGCCGCGCGGTAAAGCACCGCAAGGCCGCCCGTTTTGTGGCGTGCAAGTGTAAAGTAGTAGAAAAACATCCTTATGCCCGTAAACAGCAGGGCAAGCGACATAAAAAACATTACAAGGGAAAGCGCATCATCGGGCGCCAAAGTGAATAGTATAGCTGTATATACCATAAATAAGCCCGCAAAAAAGCTGCTCACACGCTTTACTGCCGTCATTTTGCCTCACCCCTTACTCGTTTGCTGAAACCCGCCAATAGATTGCCCGAAGCGTAGATACTGTCCGTTACCATACCTTTTTGCGTTTCGGCCGCGGCGAAAAACCTGCCTGCGTCCGTTTCGGCCTTTTTGTCGGGCGGCGCATTAAGATACTCGGTCTGGAACGATCTTATGTCAAACGGCGGTATCTCCCTGCCCGAAAGTTCTGTGCCGAAATTTTCCCAATCCTTGCAGGCATCAAGCTGTCTGCGTGACAATATCCCGCGTATCTTTGCTTCGTATGGTTCAATTATATCGTCGGCATAGCGCTTTTTCGCAAACTGCGGTACTTCGCCGCGCAGATAGCGCATAGCGTATACCATCTGCGAAAATGCCTTGTAGTATTCGGCGGGGTTGTCCTTGAAAACCTCCTCGTAATTGCCCCAGGCAGGCATATAAACATAGCGCATAAAGCTGTAGTCGGGCAGATGTCCCGCCCTGCCGTGGCCAAGGTTCATTATGGAGTTTTCATCGGTATGATAGACGGTGCGTATATATTTTCCCGCCTCGATATTGTCGCCCGCTTTGATGTTTTCGTAAAAATATATTCGTTTGCGGTTGTTTTCGCTGTCTACCTCGTAAAAATCGGCGTTCGTGTCGTTTATGACCAGTGACGGCGTGCCTGCAAAACAGCGGTGCGCCCAGGTGTCCGCAAGAACGTGCATCGCAATGCCGACAGCCTGTAAACTGCTGTTTTTTGCAAGTTTTACCGTTTCTTCGACCAACTCGCCGTTTGGGCCGCAGATAAGACGATACCTGTCGCGGTACAGCCTGCCGCCCTTTATGTGAACATACAGATCAACGGGCAGAAAATGAAAAGACGACCATATCCTCGTGATATTCTGTCTGCCTATCAGGTCAGTCCTTGCGTTCATAAGTTCCATTTGCAGCTGCGTGGTCGCCGCGTTCTGCGGGGCGCCTATCTTTTTGAGCAGCGTCAGGGAACATTCATCGACAAACTGCGCACTGTAGCACACCGCCAGACTTTCCTCGTGCGAAAAGCCCGCAAGATAAGCGGCACAGTATGTGGCGTAATAATGAAAATCTTTTTGCATAGTTACTTTTCCCCCGCTTTAGTCGGCATTTTTCCTTCGGCACGCAGTTTTTTTCGATAGCCCCTGGCGGCTATGGCGCTGAAGGCAAGTTCAAGGCAGGCAAAGCCCGATGTCAGGTCGATAACGGAAGATGCCATAAGTTCCGAGAAGATACGTTCCGTAATATCATCGGAAAATGACACGGCAACCTCGGAAATAAAGCCCGAAACAAGGCTTATGCCCATAAATATAGCGATAATTATATATAAAACGGTCTTTTTTTTGCGCATTTTTGCGTCGGTAATGGCCGAACGACCGACATACAGCCTTAACAGCAGTTCAAAAATAAGAAACGACAAAAATACGCAGTAAGCGACTATATTTGTCGCCGTGTGCGCGTTTTCCCCCAACTGTGACAGGTTATCGGAAAATTCCGCGTCCATCATAGCAACAAAATCAACGTGATGCAGCGTAAAATACAACACCGAGCGCAGTATACTCCACGCCCCGAAGGCGATGACCGCGGTTGCGCTTATTGTCATATTATGCGTCATAAGCCTGTATTTTACCTGCCTTGGGTCGTTTTCGGCAGCCATAAATATTCCTCCCGTAAAATATTTTCCTGTTTGATTATAGCACAAAATGTATTATTGTGCAATATTTTAGGGAGAGAGTTCTCGAGTCTGTTAATTGACTTGTGTTGCGTGGGCAGGCGCAGTCGGGCTTTTGGAAAGCCCTAAACCCTTCCACCGTCTGCGACGGTCCCCATTCCCTTTCAGGGCAGGCAGCCGCCGTAGCCGCCTTGCCTACTAACTTTATCACCGCAAACTCCCCCAACAACTTACCGTAAAATTATGTTGCAGGGACATATATATTTATGCTATAATTCAAATATAGACACGTTATATCGTGAATGGCAAATTTACGATAAAAATTAATGCAAAAGGGGTGTATGTATATGAAAAGAACGATATTGCGGGGATCTACGCTTACAAGAATGATATGTGTATCGATATGTGCGGTAACGCTGCTTTCGTTTACGGGCTGCGATGCGGGCGGCGGTGCCGCGGGCGGGGCGGTTTCCGAAAACGTAACGGAAGCGGCGGAAAATGAGAATGCAGCGGAGGAAGAAAACACTGTGAAAACATCGGAAAACATCGGAAACGGCAAAAGGGTATATCTGGCGGGGCCGTTGTTCAATCAGGGCGAAAAGGAGTTTAATTTAAAAATAACTCACGCACTTGAAGAATGTGGATACGAGGTGTTTTTGCCGCAGCGTGACGGCATAGAAGCCGCTTTATTGGAGGGAAAAACGGAGGACGAAATGACAAAAATGATTTTTTCCCTTGATGAGGGCGAAGTGAAGAAGGCCGATATTATATTTATGAACATAGACGGCAGAGCCCCCGACGAGGGCGCCTGCGTTGAACTGGGCATTGCTTATGCAAGCGGAAAGCGCTGCTACGGCTTTAAGACCGACACCCGTGCGGTGGAAGCGGGTATGGAGATAAACCCGATGATAAGCGGGGCAATGATAAAAATTTTCAAAAACTACGACGGCGACGAACTTGTCGAGGAAATAAAGCAATATCTGTCCGAAAACGAGTTGTAAGCAGTGCGGAAAGGAGAAGTGCCGAATATGCACCACATAATTAAAAGAAAGATAACGGCCGTTTTAATGTGCCTGGCATTGGTATCGATAACGGGCTGTTCCAAAACCTCCCCCGAAGTTCGATCTGAGGTCCGATCGGAAGCTCAATCGGAAATACAGCCCGAAAAAGCCGCTGAAACTCCGTCTTACACGGACGCGGCAATAGGGTATCTCGGCCCCGAGGGCACATATACGCAGGAAGCCTGCGGCAAATTTTTCGGAGGAGAGGGCAATTGTGTCCCCTACAAAACGGTTGACGACACTGTTGCGGCACTGATAAACAGAGAAACGGATTATGCGGTCATACCGCAGGAAAACACCATCGGCGGTGCGGTCATAGATTATGTTGATGCCGTGATAAAGAATGTGCAGGTAAATGTTGTCGGAGAAATTGAACTGCCCATAAATCAAAATCTGCTTGTTTTGCCCGAGGCGGAACTAAGCGATATAAAAACCGTTTATTCGCATAAACAGGGCATTGCGCAGGGTAAGGAATATCTTGAAAACAACCTTCCCGATGCCGAGGTTATCGAAGTATCAAGCACCGCGGAGGGGGCAAAGACGGTTTCGCAAAGCGGCGATAAAAGCTTTGCGGCAATAGCATCGGCGGGCTGCGCGGATGTGTACGGGCTGAAAATTTTAGCATCGAATATACAAAATAACGATTTAAACAGGACAAGATTTTATGTGCTGACACTTGAAAACGCAAATACCGATACAAGAGAGAGGCTTGCCTTTATCGCATCGGGAAAGGCGGAAGATCTGCCGAAACTTATGGCCAAAATGCAAAGCGAGGGCGCTGTTCTTGTCGCTTTACACGACAGACCGCAAAAGACGGAACTCGGCTGTTACAACTATCTTATAGAGTGCGCTGACTGTTCTTACGAGGCTTACGAAAATATCACAAAAACCGAGGGCTTTGAATACCGTTTTCTCGGTTGCTTTGACAGCCAAAGACCGTAAGGACCTTCTGAAAATTATCATTTACGCTACGAAATACGACGGACTTCTGACGAAGTCCTATAACCTCTCCGTCTGCCTGCGGCATCCACCTCTCCTAAAAGGAGAGGCTTTGCCGGCGCGTTCGCAAATGTATAGACGGCAGACAGCTAAGCCGAAACGCGCAACTTAGTCGGGATTTGCTAAAGCAAACCCGATCCCCTTCGGGGATTGCACTCGGC
>CAMNCZ010000075.1 GCA_946534775.1 uncultured Eubacteriaceae bacterium | reverse complement strand
TCGTTTTTAATAAGAGTAACAGTGCCTCCGGCTACTTCGGAAAAATTTAATCCATATAACATAGGATTTGTACCTGCACCGCCAAATACAGCAACATCGCCTTTTTTAAGTACAAATGTGTCGGTATAGTCTTCGGCAGCACTTGCGGCAGAACCGCTTACGGGGTATGTTTGTTTTTTTGTGTTATTAACAAAGACATAGTTTACCTTATTCGCGTTAACACGAGCGTCCATAGTTACAACACAATCTTTCTTTGCGGTTATTTCATACACTTTACGCACATTAACACCATCTACGGTTGCGCTGATGCTGTTTGTAACAACATATCCGGTATAATCTCGCCCGTTTACAGATATGGTACCTTTTTTGTACGAAAGTTTTTGACCCGCTGTCACAGTTGCAAACTCATTGTCTAACATTATAGCATTTTCTGCATAAGCTTCAGCGTTATCATCCGTCAATGCAGTTTCATTCATACTCCAAGCAAAATCGGAATCTGCTGCCTCAACTTCCACCGCACCTATTGTACCGAAAGGCACGGAAGATGTTATTGATGTTAATGACATTGCAGCCACTAACATAGAACTTAAAAAGATTTTTATATTACGTTTCATTTCTTTTTAAATTTCTCCTTTCTTTTTTGTTTTATTTTTCCTAATCACAATGTAATTCATTATACCACATATCCGCGAAAAATTAAAGTACTAAAATGACCGATTTTATTTAAACAAATTTATGTAAAATGACGATATTAAATTACAAAATTAATAAAGTCAGACAAAAGCGCACAAAATTGGGGCAGGGAAAAGCCCTCGGATATTGTGTCCGAGGGCTTTGTATCAAATTTTATTTGTATCACGATGCATCTTCGGCAAGGGTGACGGGTTCGCCGTCGCGCTTGGTTATTGCCTTTGTGGGGCATTTTTCCGTACAGATGCCGCACTGTGTGCATTTTTCGTAATTTACCTTTGCAAGGAAGTTATCAACTTTAACAGCCTCACTCGGGCAGTTTCTTTCGCACATTTTACAGCCCATACAAGCGTTTGAGCAGTTATCCTTACTCTGCTTGGGCATATCGTGCGAGCTGCACGCTACGCGCACTTTCTTGTCGTAGGGGACAAGTTCGATAAGGTGCTTGGGGCAGGCCTTTATACAGGCACCGCAGGCAACGCACTTATCCTGGTTTACAACAGCCACGCCGTTTTCAATGCTTAAAGCATCAAACTTACAGGCCCTTACGCAGTTGCCGTCACCGAGACAGCCGTAAGCGCAGGCTTTTCTGCCGCCCGAAACGCCGTTTTCAAGGTCGCAGTCGGCCTCGCCGTAGTACTCAAATTTGGTTTTGGCGGCGTCGCAGTTACCGTTGCACTTTACAAAGGCAACTTTCTTTGCGCCCGTTTCCGCCTTAACGCCCATTACATCGCCCACTTTAGCCGCGCAGGCAGCGCCGCCTACGGGACAAGCGTTTATGGGCGCCTTGCCCGTTGCGATAGCCTCGGCAAGGGCATCGCAGCCCGCATAGCCGCAGCCGCCGCAGTTAGCGCCGGGCAGACATTCTCTTACAAGGGGTATCTTCGGATCCTGTTCCACTTTAAGTTTGATAGAAGCCAGACCGAGGCCTGCGCCGAAAATAACGCCCATACCGCCTATACTAACTACAGGCCAGAGTATACTTGTTATATCCATTTACACGCACCCCCTTATTATAACATACCCGAAAAGCCCAAAAAAGCGATAGCCATAAGACCTGCTGTGATAAGGGCAATGGGGAAACCTTCAAGTGACTTGGGGATATTGCATTTTGCAACACGTTCTCTTATACCCGCAAAAAGGATTATCGCAATTGCGAAACCGACTGCGGCGCCGATACCGTTTACAACCGATGCGATAAAGCCGTAGCCGTCGTTCATATTGTTTACGGCAACACCCAAAACCGCACAGTTTGTGGTGATAAGCGGCAGATAAACGCCAAGCGCCTGATAAAGCGAGGGAGAGGATTTTTTTATGAACATCTCTACCAGCTGAACCAGTGATGCAATAATAAGAATAAACGCAATATTGTATAAATATTCGATATTAAGCGGCACAAGGATAAACTTGTGTACAAGCCAGGTCGCAGCCGAGGCAAGGGTGATAACGAAAACTACCGCAATGCCCATACCCGAAGCGGTCTCGACCTTTTTGGAAACGCCCAGGAAAGGACAGATACCCAAAAACTGCGAAAGTACAAAGTTGTGAACAAAGATCGCGCTTAATAAAATCAAAAATAAATTCATTTCAGCCTACCTCCTTATTCCGACTTGCCGCTGCGCAGCTTATTTACAATGACCATAAGGAAAGCAAGCGTTAAAAACGCACCCGGAGGAAGTATCATAACCAGTGTTCTCGGGAAAGCTTCGGGAAGAACGGTCATACCGAGGAATGAACCGTTGCCGAGAAACTCGCGCACTGCGCCCAAAAGGAAAAGCGCGCAGGTAAAGCCCAGACCCATACCGATGCCGTCGAAAAGCGATGCAATAGGGCCGTTTTTGCCTGCAAAAGCCTCTGCACGGGCAAGAATGATACAGTTTACAACGATAAGAGGGATATACACACCCAGCGCCTTTACAAGGCTTGCGGGTGCATAAGCGTTAAGCAGCATCTCCACTATCGTAACGAAACTTGCGATAACCACTACATAGCAGGGGATACGCGCTTCGTCGGGTACAAATTTTCTGATAAGCGAAATAACCAGGTTTGAGCAGGCCAGCACCGCAAGGGTGGAAAGACCCATACCCAGGCCGTTTATCGCGCTTGATGTAACGGCAAGTGTGGGACACATACCGATTACCTGTACAAAGGTGGGGTTTTCGTCAATAATACCGTTTTTAATTATTTTTACGGGATTCATTACTTATTCCCTCCTTTCAGATTTTTTTCGTAATAATCATAAGCCTCGTTTACAGCGCCCGCAACGGCGTTTGAGGTGATGGTGGCACCAGTGATGGCCTCAAGCTGGCTGTCGGATGCGCCGCTGCCCTTTAAAACCGTAAGGGGCGCGGTCTTGCCGCCGTTGAACTGGGGCGAAAGCTTTGTTTCGGCATTTGCGCCAAGGCCGGGTGTTTCGGAGTGTGAAACCACTTTAACGCCCGTTACCGTGCCGTCCTTGTCGATACCCACCATAAGGTTAAGGCCTGCACTGAAGCCCTTTGTGGTGATGGAGAAAGCATAGCCGCCCTCGTCGTTTTTGCTGTAGGAGTTGATGATATCGCTTTCGGGCACTTCGACAGGCTCGTCGAATTTGGCCGAATAAGCGTTTATCTCATCCTCGGAAGCAGTGGTGGGTAAAAATACCGCTTTCATAGCCTGTTGTGTGGATTGTATTTTTTTCTCGGCGATCGTAGGCGCGGTAGCCGCATTGACGCCGCCCAGCGCCGCCGCAGCGATACCTGCGATAACAAGAAGCGAACCGCCTGTTTTAACTATAGGATTCATTACTTCTTCGCCTCCTTTTTAACAGCACCGAAGATAGTGGGCCTTGTATATCTGTCGATAAGAGGAACACAAAGGTTCATCAAAAGGATAGAATACGAAACGCCTTCGGGATAACCGCCGAAAATACGGATAAGCGTTGTCAGAATACCGCAGCCGATACCCATTATTATCTGGCCGTTTGGCGTAACGGGCGAGGATGCGTAGTCGGTAGCCATAAAGAAGGCGCCGAGCATAAGACCGCCTGCGAAAAGTTCGTAAACGGGCTGTCTGTTTGCGGCAGCGGGAATGCCCGCAGCCTTGAAGATAAGTGTCAGCACAAATACCGTTAAAATGTAAGTAACGGGGATCTTCCAGCTGATAACTTTTCTGCAAATAAGGTAGATGCCGCCAAGAATAAGCGCAATGGCGCAGGTCTCGCCGATACAGCCGCCTACATTGCCGATAAGCGCATTTATAAGGTCGTTTTGTGTTACGGTAACTGCGCCCGCCTTTATCTGCGCAAGCGGAGTTGCCTGTGTTACGGCATCGGTCACGTTTTCAATGCCGTAGTTGCCCCAGGTGGTCGCGCCGAAAGCCGCGCCCGTTGTTGCGGTGGGGTAGGAAGCCACAAGAAAGGCCCTTGCGCCCAGTGCGGGGTTCATAAAGTTTTGGCCGAGACCGCCGAAAAGCTGTTTTACTATTATTATCGCAAAAAACGCACCTACCACGGGTACCCAGAAAGGCGCCGTTGAAGGCAGGTTCATTGCAAGCAAAAGACCCGTTATCACCGCCGAAAAATCCGAAACGGTAACAGGCTGTTTTGCTGCCTTTTGATAAAGTGCCTCGAAAAGCACGGATGAAACTATCGAAATTGCTATTATTGCGGCTGCGCGTGCGCCGAAGTACACAATGCCCATAACTGCCGCAGGTATAAGCGCTATAACCACATCACGCATCACGGAAGAGATGCTGTCTTTTGAACGGATATGCGGTGTAGAGGAAACCATTAAATTATTTTCCATTTTTTTCGGCCTCCTTCCTTGCCCTTATAATGCCCATAACGGTACGTTTTGTTATGCGCAGGCTTTGTGCCAGATGGCGCTTTGCGGGACATACATAGCTGCACGAACCGCACTCTATACAGTCAACGCCGTTGTGCGCCTCGAAAGCATCGTAATCCTTTGCAAGCGCATCCTGATTGAGTTCAAGCGGCATAAGACCCATAGGACAGGCACCGACACACTTTCCGCAGCGTATACAGTTTCTTTCCTCGGGCAAAGTAGCCTCTTCTTTGGTCATACACAAAAGTGCGGACGATGTTTTTACAAAAGGAACATCGATATTGTAAAGGGCGGGGCCCATCATCGGTCCGCCTGCGATGATCTTTGCACAGTCGTCCGTAAGGCCGCCCGTTGCCTCGATAAATTCCCTTATGTTCATACCTATCCTTATCTGATAGTTGCCGGGGTTTTTAACGCCGTTGCCCGTAATGGTAACGATACGGCGCATAAGCGGGCGGTTCTTTACCACTGCGCGCTCTATGGCAAGCACGGTATCGACATTGTCCACTATGCAGCCCACACTTGCAGGCAGGCCGCCGCTTGGCACCTCTCTGCCCGTTACGGCATAAATAAGCTGTTTTTCGGAACCCTGCGGGTATTTGCATTTAAGCGCAAGCACCTCTATATTGGGATATTTTTCGGCAGCTTTTGTAACAGCTTCCAAAGCATCCATTTTGTTTACTTCTATCGCTATATAGCCCTTTGCCTTTGGGTGCAGCTGAAGCATTACATCAAGACCCATTACAAGACGGTCGGTCTTTTCCAGCATAACACGGTGGTCGGTGGTAAGATAAGGCTCACACTCCGCCGCGTTTACAATTATTGAATCGATCTCCTGTCCGGGAGGCGGGTTAAGCTTGATATGTGTCGGGAAACCCGCGCCGCCAAGGCCGACAATACCTGCGTTTTTCACCTTTTCAAGTATCTCTTCCCTTGAAAAAGATTTGTAGTCAAACTCGTCTGTCTCCTTGCCGATAGACGGATCCTCTTCAAATTTCCCGTCGTTTTCAATAATAATGGACTGTACCGTTGCCCCGCTTGGCGTAAGCATGGGCTTTATGTCCTTCACAGTACCCGATACCGATGAATGTATGGGTGAACAGACAAAAGCCTTTGCCTCGGCTATCTTCTGTCCCAAAAGTACTCTGTCGCCTTTTTTGACGATAGGCTCGCACGGCGCACCTATGTGCTGGCTGACGGGAAATACCATAAGGGCCCCTTCTTTGGGCATAAGTATCTCTATAGGCTTTTGGTTGGTGAAAGCCTTGCCGTCAGGCGGATGAATACCACGTTTAAATGTGTGAAGATTCATTTGTTTAACGCCCCTTTCTTGAAATTTGTGATTGCCCGCACCCGAATTACATCTGTCAACGGACACTCTTATATAATATGTTACAATATTTTTGAACAAAATGCAATAATAAATAAAAAATAAACAAAGTTTTGTTAAATATTATGTAAAGTTTACCGTGTATTTTTCACAATATGCCAAAATTATGGGGTGGGGGTGTTTTGGGGGGTAAATGAAATTTGCGATAAATCACTCAAAACCGCGGCAGATACGTTAAAATAACAACACCCTTATTCGCGGCAATGCTTTGCTTACTTTCTCA
>CAMNCZ010000074.1 GCA_946534775.1 uncultured Eubacteriaceae bacterium | reverse complement strand
AAACAACATAAGGGACTGAACCATTGAATATTATCATATTCTTAATGCGACAGCCTTGACAGAAAACTAATGTTTGTAGATAACCACTCTTGAAAGTGGCTTGTATTCAAGACTTCAGGAGTTATAGTGTCTGGTTTGACACGAAATTGACACAAAAAGTGGATTTCAAGGCGAAAGATTATGACAAGATATGCTGGGTGGTAAATATATGATGTATGTCTTGAAAATGCATTTATGCAGTTTTAGTATAGCACAGATTTTAAGTGAATACAATCATTTTTGAGCCTATAAGACGTGACAAATGTTGTTATGTCTTATAGGCTTATTTTTTTGCCCTAATTCTCGGCTTGAAAAAGTGGTTCTTATTCCGTTATCAGGCTTTCCAATGCCGCAAACAGCGCATTGCTGTCAATGGGCTTGCTTAAATGCGCATTCATACCCGCTTGCAGACTTCTGTGTACATCCTCGTCAAAGGCGTTTGCGGTAAGCGCGATTATAGGTATGCTTTCGGCATCTTTTCGGTTAAGCCCTCTTATTTTTGCCGTTGCTTCAAGCCCGTCCATTTCGGGCATTCTTATATCCATAAGTATGACATCATAAAATCCTTCGGGACTGTCCGAGAACTTTTGCAGGGCGATCTTGCCGTTTTCGGCATGGTCAACTATCATTTCGCTTGTTGTAAGCAGCATGGTCATTATTTCGGCATTTATGGGAACATCTTCCGCAAGAAGAACTCTTCGGCCTTTCAGGGAGACTTTATGCAAAGTATCCGCGGGATTCTTCTTTTTGCGGGCGCTGCGGTATTCCTCGATAACATTGCCCGCAAAAAGCGGTTTTGCAATAAAACTGTCAACACCCACTTTTTTGGCTTCGTCAAATACGTCATCCCATCTATATGCCGTAATAATGATTATTGCGGATTCGCGCCCGACTATCTCCCTTATTCTTTTTGAAGTTTCAACACCGTCCATCTCGGGCATTTTCAAGTCAACGAGTATAAGGTCGTATGGTTTTTGCCTTGCCTGATGAAGCTTTACTTTCTCCAGAGCCTCTTTTCCGGATAATGCCGTTTCACAGGACATACCCGTTTTTTCAAGCACAAGTTTTGCGTGTTCGCAGGCAACGGGGTCATCATCGACAACAAGCACATTCATTTCGTACGGATATATCTCATCATCCTTGTTGTCCTGCTTATGGTCGGAATCAATAAGTGTAACGGTAAATATAAAAGTTGTTCCCTTGCCTTTTTCGCTTTGTACATCTATATTACCGTTCATCATTTCCACAATGTTTTTGGTGATTGCCAATCCCAGACCCGAGCTGCCGTACCTGTTTGTTGCGGTCGAATCTTCCTGACTGAATGTATCGAAAATATGCGGCAGATATTCCCTGCTCATACCGATACCCGTATCGGAAATTCTGAATCTTAAAGTCGATCGTCCGTCAAAACTGTTGACTTTCTCGGTGATAAAGTCGATCTTCCCGCCTTCGGGCGTAAATTTAACGGCATTTCCGAGGATGTTTACAAGCACTTGGCGCAGTTTGATATTGTCGCCTATAAAATAATCATCAACGGTCCCGTTTATATGACAGTTGTAATCAAGCCCCTTTTCGGCACATTGTGTGCTGAATATGGTGTTTACCTGTTCTATCAGCTTTGCAAAAGAAAACTCTTCGCTTTTAAGGGTCATTCTTCCCGCCTCTATCCTTGACATATCAAGAATATCGTTTATAAGGCCGAGTAGGTGGTTTGCCGAACTTCCTATCTTTTCGAGGTATCCTCTTGTCTTGTCGGATATTTCGGGATCGTTCAGCGCAATGCTGTCAAGTCCGATTATTGCATTCATCGGCGTTCTGATCTCATGACTCATGCTTGAAAGAAAGACCGTTTTTGCTTTGCTCGCTTCTTCTGCGGCTTTGAGGGCATCGCTGAGCGCTTGGTTTCTTTTCATTGTTTCGCGCATTTCCGCATCTATATCGGTAAAACCAATGGATATTTCGTGTGAGGACTTATCCATACCCGCTATGCGCACCATCTCATAGGCTTCTTTTCCGTTGTATGCCACAAGATAGCGATAGGTGAGCAAAGGATCGGTCTCAAGCCTTTTCATAATGTTTTCGGGGTCTATAAAATCCAAAAATTCTTTTCTGTACTTTTCGGACACCCTGTTTGCCGCATATTCTTCAAAAGCATTTCTGTATTCAAAATGATCGCCCGCCTGCGGTCCGTCCTGTTTGCGGGCTGCGGAACGGTAACATATACACTCGTTTTTTTGCAAATCGGCATAATAAACGCTTATATAATCCGAGGCAAGTGCCGATATCATATTGTCCTGCTGTGTTCGGTTTTTCTCCTGTTCAAGCAGTTTTTCCTGCAATTCAAGCCTTTGGACAAGCTCCTGCTGTTTTATTTTGTTCTCGATCTCCGTAGCCTCTTTTTCTACGGCAAGGGCAGCGTTTTTTTTGCTTTGCATAAGCAGTATTGAAAACAGCACAAGAAGTATGGTCGCCGTTGCTATCGTCTGGATAAGGCTCCTTGCTATTATCCCGTCCGAAACGGAGCTTATGTTTTCACTTATAACGCTGTTGCGGATAAGGTATGTCAGCATCCAGTCGGTTCCCTTTATCGGCACATAAGACAGGGTCTCCTGAATGCCGTCATAGGTAAATGTGGCATAATTGTGAGTTTTGTTTTCAAAATCATCCCGTACTTTTTCGGCAGTCATTCCGTTTTCAAATTCGGCTTTTCCCATGGCATCAAGCAAATTATCCTCGCTTGCAAGACCGCCAAGCACCATATTTGTCAATGCCACACCGTCTTTTGTGTAAATATTGCAAAATGTTGTGCCGTTGTTGTCCGATATCAGAGAAACACCCTCCAGCATTTTCTCCATATCTATCTCCATAAAACAAACGACCAGTTTTTTTCCCTCCAGATAAAGGTCGCTGACGGGGATGGCGATAATTACTTTTTTCTGTTCGCCTTTCGGCTCTTTTACCGTTATAAACGGCTCGCTAAGCTCGAAATAGTTGATGTTGTATTCGTCAATATCATCCATGACCCCGAGAGAGGTATATATAAGTCCCTCATCATCAACAAAGGCAAATTTTTCAAGGGTGTATAATTTTTTCATCCTTGCCTGATACTCTTGCAAATGTTTGATATTGCTCAGGTCGTCCTCTGTCAAAAGACTTATGGCAGCCCTCATATTCTCAATGTTTCTTTCGAGTGCGGAGGATACCACTTGTTCGCGCCGCCCCGCAAGTTCGTCGAGATAAAGCAGACTTACCGATGTTACGGCGTTTTCCGTGTCATGCTTTGCTTTATGTCCGGTCAAAAACGTTCCCAATGTCAGCACAACGGATACAAGTATCACGCCGAATATTGCGACGGATGTTATATTTTTTTGCTTTTCCATTTCATCATCCCCCTTATGATCTATCGTAAAAATCAAAATTTCCTGTCTGTGACTTTATTATAACATATATCATCATTGTTGTCTAATGCTTTTGTGGGAGCCGGAATTATCCCGTGAAAAAGGTTTTCGCCAATTGGCAGACTTATCTGCGCACCTTGCTTCACTGCGGCACTTGCAAGTTTGTAAGGCTTCTGTTTTTGTATAACATATAAAAGCAATCAAATGGGCAACGCATTGATCGACGTTGCCCGTTTGATTGGTATATTCTATTTACAGCAAATGTTTACTAAAGGCCCCCTCTAAAAAAGTCGGCTTTTTTTCTGCAAAGTTATAAAGCAGCCATTATTCTTAGGAGGAACGGCTGCTTTATAGGGGGGGGATATTATTAAAAAATAAAGGAGAGTGAGTATAACCAACAGTTCTGAAAACCACCTGTAACATAAACAAAAAAAGCTGCCCACAATCAAGCTGGCAACTAAAACAAACAAATGCAACCGGCTGTCATTGTGTAAACACTTTAGACCCTTGGCTTTGCGTCCTTATCTTTCAATAAGTTTGCCAACTATTGATTAACTCTATATATATAATACACCCATTTTTCGGTTTTGTCAACAAAAAAAATCAAAAAAAATTAATTTTTTTTTGTTGATTTTTAACGATACTTTTATTTATATTTTATAAACTTTAATAATTTCTTTATTTTTCACAACAATTTTCTTTATATAAAATCGTTTATCAGCCGTTCAAAGCGCCGATAATAAACGGTATACCGTAGCCAAGCAGGCTCATTATAACAAGTGCCAGCAATATGCCCAAAAATATCGCGGGCACAGCTTTTTTAAGTTTTATATCCATAAGTGCCGCTATAAGCGCGCCTGTCCACGCTCCCGTACCGGGCAGAGGGATCCCCACAAAAAGCAGCAGTCCCCAAAATTCATATTTTTGTATTTGATCGCTTTTGCCCATTGCACGGGCCTCAAGCTTTTCGACTATGGGTCTGAAAAGTTTTGTCTTTTTCAATCTGTCAAAAATAGGTGTGATAAACAGCAGGATAAACGGTATCGGGATAATGTTTCCTACCAGGCAGATAAGCGCCGCCCTTATATAATCCACCTGCAAAAAAGATGCTGCAAGTATACCGCCCCTCAGCTCCAGCAGCGGCAGCATAGATATAAAAAATACCACTCCTTCGGGCGAAAGGCCCAGATTATTCAAAAAACTTATAGTGCTTTGTACAAGATGTTCCATAATATTTCTCCCAATTTTAAAATATACTTACAAGACCCGCCATTATGCAGCCCGAAAGCAGCATACCGCATATAATGGCGCTTATGGCATTTTTAACGGTCATACTTGATATAGATGCTATAAAAGTGCCCATATAAGCACCCGTACCCGGCAAAGGCAGCGCAATAAACAGCACTATCCCCAAAAAACCGTATTTTTTTATCATAGCATCGCGCCTGCTTGCCTTTTCTTCAAGCGAGGTTATCGCTTTTTCAAAAATATGCTTTCTTTTGAAAATGTCCTTTAATTTACGGCCGAAGGCAAAAATAAACGGTACGGGTATAAAATTTCCCGCTATGCAGTAAAACACCGCCTTTACAACGGGTGTTTCCAGAAAATAACTTGCCGTCATACCGCCCCTTATGCCAAACATAGGCAGTATGGAAATTATCATCAGCACAAGGCCGTCGGGCAGGCCGCGCAGGCTTTCTACCACCTGCAATATACTTTCTTTCATATAATATCGGTCCTTTTTTAAAACTACAGAAAATATTTTAACACATAAAAGACCGATTGTCCATTATTTTTTTGGAACATCTTTTTTTATTTGATTTATCCCATCTCGCGGCGCATTTTAAGCAGCAGCTTTTTTTCAAGCCTTGACACCTGCACCTGCGAGATACCCAGTATTTTTGCGGTCTGGATCTGTGTTTTATCCATATAATACCTTAGCTTCACTATCTTTTGTTCCCGCTCGTCAAGGGCCGCGACGGCCATTTTAAGTGCAAGGCTTTCGGCTATGCTCTCCCCGCCGTGCTTTTCGTCGGGCTGAAGTTCGCCGCGCTCGGTGCCGCTGTCGCCAAATACCTCGTTAAGCGATTCCACGCGGTTTGGCACCTCGCCCGCCTGCATTATCTGTTCGGGGCTTATATTCAGCATTTGCGAAAGTTCGCTTACAGTAGGCGCCCTGCCGTTTTTCTTTTCAAACTCCTCTCCCGCCGCCGCCACCTTTGCAGACGTCTCTTTTATTGTCCTTGAAACTTTTATAATGCCGTCATCGCGCAGAAACCGCCTTATTTCGCCGATAATAAGTGGTACGGCGTATGTGGAAAACTTAACGCCGTAATTTGTATCAAACCGCCTTATCGCCTTTATCAGCCCGATGCAGCCTATCTGAAACAGATCCTCTTTTTCGCAGCCACGGTTTAAAAAACGCATAACTATGCTCCACACAAGGCGCGAATTTTCTTTTACCAGTTCTTCCTGTGCCGCCTTGTCGCCGTTTTGCGCCCTAACTATCAAATCAAGCATTTTATCCCCTCAGTTTTTTTGTCATTATGACCTTTGTGCCCTTATCCCTTTCCGACCTGACGATAAGCGTGTCCGTAAACGCCTCCATAACGGTAAAGCCCATACCCGAACGTTCGCACTCGGGTTGGGTGGTAAACAGCGGCTTTCTTGCGGCATTTACGTCCTCTATGCCG
>CAMNCZ010000073.1 GCA_946534775.1 uncultured Eubacteriaceae bacterium | reverse complement strand
ACGTTAAAATAAAAACCCCCTTATTCGCGGCAATGCTTTGCTTACTTTCTCAGAAAGTAAGTGCGGGGTACCCCCAAGAAACATAAAAAAACAAGGCTGCCGCAATGCGACAGCCCGTATAAATTTCTAATATTAAAAATTTAATAACATATATATTACGCGCGTATCTGTTAAAAATCAGCCCTGCTTCTGCTTATGCTTGGGATTTTCACAGATTATTCTTACAGAGCCTTTTCTTCTGATAACTCTGCACTTTTCGCACATAGGTTTTACAGATGGTCTAACCTTCATTTTTATTCTCCTTTCACTTATCTCTCCAGGTAATTCTGCCTTTGGACAGGTCGTAGGGAGACATCTCCACGCGAACCTTGTCGCCGGGAATAATTTTTATAAAGTTCATACGCAGCTTACCCGAAATATGAGCAAGAATTTTATGTCCGTTTTCCAGTTCAACTTGAAACATAGCGTTGGGAAGCTTTTCAAGGACAGTTCCCTCAACCTCTATAACATCATTTTTTGCCAAGGTATATCCTCCTTAATTTTTGTCGCCAAAATAGGCTTTTAACGCCTTTCTTATATCCGAGTCTATCAGATATTCATTGCCATTAAGCTTACGGTTAATTTCTGTATCAATATACTTTGTGATCTGAACGTGTATTTTCTTTTTTTTCTTTGGTTTTTCAAGCCTGCGCAGTTTGCCGTCAACCAGGTAAACATAGTTGTCGTCAAAATCCGCTACAATAAAGGCAAGGCCCTTATCGCGGCCGCTTTTTGAAAATACCACCTGACCCTTTGTGTACAATACATTCACCCCTTCACCCAATACCAAAAGGTATCGGCCTAATATAAAGTCAATATCTCGGGTTCACCCCCGTTGGGAGTGATAAGTACAGTGTTTTCATAATGTGCGGAATACCCGCCGTCTTTTGTGACCACTGTCCAGCCGTCGCTAAGGCTGTGTACTTTGTGAGTGCCTGTATTCACCATAGGTTCAATAGCCAAAGTCATACCCGCCCGCAGCCTTATGCCGCGCTTGTTGTTGCGATAGTTTGGTATCTGCGGATCCTCGTGCATTTTACGGCCTATGCCGTGTCCCACATAATCCCGCACGACCCCGAAACCCGCGTTTTCCGCGCAGTCCTGTATGGCCGCCGATATATCACTTAAATAATTGCCGTTCTTTGCAAATTTTATACCACAAAAGAAGCTTTTTTCGGTTACATCTATAAGTTTTTTGTGTTCCGGCGATATTTCGCCCACCGCAAAAGTACGCGCCGCGTCGCCGTGAAAGCCGCCTATATAAGCGCCCACATCAACACTTATTATATCCCCCTCTTCAAGCACCCTGCCCGAAGGGATACCGTGCACCACCTGATCGTTTACGGAAGTGCAGATACTTGCGGGATATCCGAAATAGCCCTTGAACGACGGTTTTGCACCGCAGCCGAGGATATATTCCTCCGCCAGCTTATCAAGTTCTTTTGTTGTAATACCGGGACGCACCGCCGCTTCGATAACACGAAGTGTTTGGCCGGTGATTCGGCCTGCAATACGCATAGCCTCGATCTCTTTCCCGTTTTTTATGGTGACAGACATTTATTTTACATCCTCAAGCGCTTCAACGGCCTTTGCAAATATAGCATCTATATCGCCTACACCGTCGATCTCTGCAAGAATGCCCTTTTTATTATAGTAATCTATAACAGGCGCTGTCGTTTCGTGATATACTTTAAGGCGATTTCTTACGGTTTCGGCATTGTCGTCTTTACGCTGTACAAGTGCCTCGCCGCAGGCATCGCAAACCCCGTCAACTTTTGGGGGATTGTATTTAATATGAAACATCTGGCCGCACTTGGGGCAGCCTCTTCTGCCTGTCATTCTGTCAACGATAACTTCGTCGTCAACGTTAAAGCATAAAACCTTGTCAAGTTTGCCCGTAATGGCTTCAAGGCCTTCTGCCTGGCTTACGTTTCTCGGATAACCGTCAAGGATATAGCCTTTCTTACAGTCATCGGCCTTGATCCTTTCGGCAAGCATAGCCGAAACTATATCGTCGGAAACAAGACCGCCCGCGTTCATAATTTCGCTTACCTTTTTGCCGAGTTCCGTACCGAGCTTCATCTGCTCACGAAGCAGGTCGCCCGTTGAAATATGTGCAATATCAAAATGCTTTGAAAGCTTCTTGGCCTGTGTGCCTTTGCCTGCACCCGGGCCGCCTATAAGCACAAGTTTCATAAACCTTTACTTCCTTTCTCATTTGCGCCCACCCCGCCGTTTTGGCGAAGGCGGCCGCACAAGCCTTTTGAAAGGCGTATATTAACTTAAAAATCCTTTATAGTGACGCATAAGCATCTGTGATTCAAGCTGTTTTACAATTTCAAGCGCAACACCCGTTACGATAAGAAGTGTTGTACCGCCGAATGAAATGTTGATTTTGAATATTGCCTCAAGCATAATGGGCACAAGCGCGATAAGCGCATAAGCACAAGCACCTACAAGCGATATTCTGTCAACAACACCCTGTATATAATCACTGGTCGGTTTGCCCGGTCTGATACCCGGGATAAAACCGCCGTTTTTCTTGATATTTTCCGCAACCTCAACGGGATTGAATGCAAAGCCCGTATAGAAGAATGTAAAGCAGAAAATAAGTATAACATAAAGTACAGCGCCCACAGGATGTGATGTGCTTAAATAGTGCGAAACTTTGTCAAGCACTTCGTTGTGGAAAAGCTGATTGATGGTGTAAGGGAACTGCAAAAGGCTGATAGCGAAGATAATTGACATAACGCCTGCGATATTTACCTTGATAGGTATATACGAACTCTGACCGCCCAAAACCTTACGGCCCACCATCTTTCTGGAATACTGTACGGGGATCCTTCTTTCACCGTCCTGAATAAAGATAACGAATACCATTACAATAAGTAAAATTACAAGTATGGCCGCTACTCTTACCCAGCCCGAAGCGCCGCCCGACACACCTTCGGTGTAAAGTCGGTTAACGCCTGCTGCAAGGCCCGACAGGATATTTGCGAAGATAAGGAAAGATGCGCCGTTGCCGATACCGACCTCGGTGAGTTTTTCACCCATCCACATAACAAAGATAGTACCTGTTACCATAGTGATAAGCGCTATGATATATACATAAAAATTAGGATGCATAAATGCACTTCTTACGGTATAAACCTGGCCGCAGCCCTGTAAAAGCGCAAGGATAACGGCAGCAATACGCGTATACTGGTTTATCTTTTTTCTTCCCTCTTCGCCCTCTTTGTTTATCTGTTCAAGCTTGGGGATAGCAACAGTAAGAAGCTGCATTATGATAGATGCATTGATGTACGGTCCGATACCCATAGCAAACACCGTGCCGTAGTTACCGCCCGCTATCATCTGATAAAGAGTACCGCTTGTACCCATATTTTTGACCGCATTAAGGTCAAGACCGGGTACAGGCAGATGCGTACCGATCCTGAAAATAAACAGGACCAGCAGCATATATAAAATTCTTGTTCTTGTTTCCTTTATCTTAAAAGCATTTACCAAAGTGGAAAACAATTAAATCACCTCAGCTTTTCCGCCGGCTGCTTCAATTTTTTCCTTTGCTGAAGCACTGAATGCATTGACCTGAACAGTAAGCTTTTTAGCAATTTCGCCGTTGCCTAAGATCTTAACGCCGTCACGGGGGTTAGATACAAGGCCTTTGGACTGAAGCGCTGCGATATCAACAACAGCACCGTCATCAAATACATTTAACATATTTACATTAATAGCAACGATATCCTTGCTGTTAATGCACTTGAAACCTCTTTTGGGTATTCTTCTGTAAAGAGGCATCTGACCGCCTTCAAAGCCCGGTCTTACGCCGCCGCCCGAACGAGCGTTCTGGCCCTTATGGCCCTTGCCTGCTGTTTTGCCGTTGCCCGAACCGTGGCCCCTGCCTCTGCGGAAACCGTTTGATGTTGAACCCTCTGCGGGCTTTAACTCGTATAACTTCATTTTAGGATGCACCTCCTCTGATTAAATCTCTTCTACCTTAACAAGGTGTTTTACCTGCTTGATCATACCTCTGATAGCAGGGTTGTCCTGATGCTGTGCACTGCTGTTAAGCTTGTTTAAGCCTAAAGCCTGTACAGTTTTTTTATGCTTAGGGATCGCTCCTATTGTAGATTTTACCAATGTAACTTTTAACATCTCAATAATCCCCCTTAACTCATTATTTCTTCAACAGTCTTACCGCGAAGTCTTGCAACTTTCTCGGGTGAAGTAACCTTTGAAAGGCCTTCTACCGTAGCGCATACAACATTTTTCTTGTTGCGTGAGCCAAGAGACTTTGTTCTGATATTTTTAATACCTGCAAGTTCGATAACCGCACGCGCAGGACCGCCTGCGATGATACCTGTACCTTCGGGAGCCGGTTTAAGCAGAACGCTTGATGAACCGAACTTACCGTAGATCTCATGGTAAATACTGCTGTTTTCGTTTCTTTCAACGTAGATAAGGTTTTTCATTGCATCTTCCTTGCCCTTGCGGATAGCGTCGGGGATTTCTGTAGCCTTGCCTAAGCCTACACCTACATGACCGTTCTCATCGCCAACTACCACTAATGCGGTAAAACGGAAAGTACGACCACCCTTAACAACCTTTGTTACACGCTTGAGTGTAACAACTCTATCCTTAAGATCAAGGGTATTTGCATCGATTTTATTTCTCACGATTATTTTTACCTCCCTATTAGAACTTGAGACCGGCTTCTCTGGCAGCATCGGCTAAAGCCTGGATCTTGCCCTGATAAATATATCCGCCACGGTCAAATACTACGGTAGTAATACCTTTTGCAACTGCTTTTTTGGCAACTGCTTCGCCAACAGCCTTAGCTGCCTCAACATCGTTTGTATGTTCAAGCTTTTCCTTAACGGCAGCTTCCATAGTTGATGCTGCGCAAAGTGTGTTGCCAACTGTATCGTCAATTATTTGTGCATAGATGTGCTTGTTGCTTCTAAACACAGCCAATCTTGGCATTTCTGCTGTGCCGGAGATCTTGTTGCGCAGTCTGTAGTGACGCTTAGCTCTGGCATCTGCTCTTGATGGCTTTCTAATCATCTGGTCTCACTCCTTTTAATTATTTCTTACCTGTCTTACCGACTTTACGTCTGATAGTTTCTGTAGTATACTTGATACCTTTGCCCTTATAAGGTTCGGGAGGTCTTTTTGTTCTGATCTCAGCTGCAAACTGACCAACCTTTTCCTTGTCGATACCGCTTACTGTTATCTTGTTGCCGTCAACAGTAGTTGTGATACCTTCGGGGTCTTCCATTTCAACGGGGTGAGAATAGCCAAGTGTTAAGGTAAGCTTTTTGCCTGCCTTAGCAGCTCTGTAGCCAACACCGTTTATTTCAAGCACCTTGCTGTAACCGTTTGTAACACCCTCTACCATATTGGCAATAAGTGTTCTGGTCAAGCCGTGTAATGATTTATATCTTTTTAAATCGCTGGGGCGTGTTACGATAACTTCGGCGCCCTCAACCTTTACTTCAAGGTCATCAACTAATTTGCGTGTTAAAGTACCCTTGGGGCCCTTAACAGTAATTACGTTGCCTTCCTCCAGCTTAACGTCAACGCCGGCAGGAATTGCAACAGGTAATTTACCTATTCTTGACATAATATATTCCTCCTCGTATTACCAAACGTAGGCGATAACTTCGCCGCCAACGCCAAGCTTTCTTGCTTCCTTGTCGGTTATTACGCCCTTGTTTGTTGAAACGATGGCTGTACCCATACCGCCAAGTACTTTAGGTAACTCTTCTGTATTAGCATAAACTCTAAGGCCGGGTTTGGAAATTCTTTTGATACCCGAGATAACCTTTTCGTTTTTGTCTTTACCGTATTTTAATGTGATGCGCATTGTTTTCTTTGCGCCGTCTTCGATTATTTCATAGCCCTTAACGTAGCCTTCCTTTGTTAAGATGTCAGCAATAGCAACTTTCATCTTGCTTGAAGGTACGTCCACCGTATCGTGCTTTGCAGTATTTGCATTTCTTATTCTTGTAAGCATATCTGCAATGGGATCGCTCATTGACATTTTTGTTTACCTCCTTGTGTCGTTTGGAGCATTATTAAACTAAATTAATAACGCAAAATTACCAGCTTGCCTTCTTAACTCCGGGGATCTGACCTTTGTAAGCTAATTCACGGAAGCATACTCTGCAAATACCGAACTTTCTTA
>CAMNCZ010000072.1 GCA_946534775.1 uncultured Eubacteriaceae bacterium | reverse complement strand
ATGATGCTTTCGGGAGGGCAAAAACAACGTATCGCCATTGCGGGCGTACTTGCGATGAAACCCGACTGTATCGTGCTTGATGAACCGACGGCGATGCTTGACCCTATCGGCCGCAGACAGGTAATAAACACCCTTATACAGCTTAACAAGCAGGGGATAACGATAATTCTTATCACGCATTATATGGAAGAGGCTTGTCTGGCGGACAGAGTTGCCGTATTTGACAAGGGCAAGCTTGTGCTTGACGGTACACCCAAGCAGATATTCAGACAGGTGGAGAAAATGAAACAGCTTCATCTTGATGTGCCGCAGGTCACGGAGTTATGCTATAAATTAAGAAAAAACGGCGTTGATATTGCAGATGATATCCTTACAATAGAAGAAATGTCGCAGGCGCTGACAGATATCGGTTTTAAAGAAAATATCAAAAACGATATCAAAGAAAAGCCCAAAAAGGACACGGAACCTTTGATAGAGGTGAAGAACCTGACCCATATTTACGGGAAAGATACCGTATATGAAAGGGTAGCGCTTAAAGATATAAATATAACTATAGGAAAAGGCGAACTGATCGGCCTTATCGGACATACGGGTTCGGGCAAAAGTACACTTATACAGCATTTTAACGCCCTTTCAAAATCCGATGAAGGCTGCGTGCTGCTTTCGGGTTTTGATATAAACAGCGATAAATCGCGGCTTAAAGAGATAAGACAAAGGGTCGGCCTTGTTTTTCAGTACCCCGAACATCAGCTTTTTGAAACTACCGTCTATAAAGATGTGGCTTTCGGTCCTTCAAATCTGGGACTTAGCAGCGAGGAAACGGACAGTCGTGTAAAGAAAGCGTTGGCTTTTGTGGGTATGGGCGAAGATATGTATGAAAAATCGCCGTTTGAACTTTCGGGCGGTCAGAAAAGGCGTGTTGCCATTGCAGGCGTACTTGCTATGGAACCCGAGGTGCTTGTACTTGACGAGCCTACGGCGGGACTTGACCCGTTCAGCCGTGACGAGATACTCGGCAATATCAAAAAAATGCACGATGAACTGGGCATAACGGTGGTACTTGTAAGCCATTCTATGGAAGATATATCGAAAATAGCCGACAGGATATTGGTGATGAACAGCGGCAGTGTTGAAATATTCGACACGCCAAAAAAGGTGTTTGAAAACACAAAAAGGCTTACTCAGATAGGTCTTAATGCGCCGCAGATACCGCTTTTGATGGATGCACTTGCGGATAAGGGCATTAAACTTTCAAGAAATATTTTTGATACGGATACCGCTTGTCGGATATTGTGCGAAAATCTTGCGGGGGTGAGTAAATGAATATTACGATAGGACAGTATTACCCCACAAATTCACTTATACATAACCTGGATGCAAGAATTAAAATTATGGGCACGTTTTTGTATATTGCGGCCGTTTTTATTGCAAAGGGCATTTTGGGTTATCTGCTTTGCGCTGCGTTTTTGGCAATGGTGATATATATGTCGAAAGTGCCTGTAAAAATGCTGCTTGGCGGCCTTAAACCTATTATTTTTATTATATTGTTTACGGTTATGCTGAACATCTTTTTTACGGGCGGCAAGGACATTTTATGGCAGTACGGCGTAATAAAAATAAGCGTGCAGGGCATTTTGCTTGCCGTTAAAATGGCGGTAAGGCTTGTAATGCTTATTATGGGGTCGTCGGTGCTTACGCTTTCCACAACGCCTATACAGCTTACCGTAGGTATGGAATATCTTTTAAAACCGTACAAAAAGATAGGTGTGCCTGCACACGAAATAGCAATGATGACATCTATAGCGCTGCGCTTTATACCTACACTTGTAGAGGAACTTGACAAGATCCGCAAGGCGCAGATGGCACGCGGTGCGGATTTTGACACGGGCAGCCTTGCGGCAAAGGCGAAAAGCCTTATACCGCTGCTTGTGCCTCTGTTTGTATCGGCTTTCCGCCGTGCGGACGAGCTTGCAATGGCTATGGAGGCGCGCTGCTACCGCGGCGATATAAACCGTACCAGAATGAACGAGCTTGAAATGCACAGAAATGACTATATTGCGCTTGCTTTGGTACTTGTGCTGGTATTTGCGGTGCTTGTTTTAAGGCTTGTATGGGGGTTATGATATGAATATTTTACTTATCGTGGCTTACGACGGTACAAATTATTACGGCTGGCAGCGGCAGAGTGGTTTTGTAACGGTGCAGCAAAGGCTTGAAGAGGCGCTTTCGGCGCTGTATAAAAAAGAAATTACTGTAAGAGGTTCGTCACGGACGGATACGGGCGTTCATTGTATGGGGCAGGGTGCGCTGTACAAAACGGAACAAAATATCCCCGCAGAGCGGCTGCCTTATGCGGTAAATGCTTTTTTGCCCGATGATATCGTTGTAAATAAGGCTTATATCGTGGATGATGATTTTCACCCGCAATACAGCGTTATCGACAAAACTTATGAGTATAAAATACAAAATGCCGATTTTCGCAATCCTTTGTTATATAATTACACTGCCTTTACGCATTATAAATTGGATATCGAGAAAATGCGCCGGGCCTGTAAGTATTTTATAGGCGAACACGATTTTAAGGCGTTTTGTGCAAGCGGCAGTGATGCAAAGACCACTGTGCGCACTATATACGATCTTTCAATCGAAAAAGTAAATGATATAATTTCAATACGGGTAAGAGGCAGCGGCTTTTTATACAATATGGTAAGGATAATTGCGGGTACGCTTTTATATGTGGGACTGGGCAAAATTATGCCGCAGGAAATAACGGATATAATCAACAGCCGTGACAGGGCACGCGCGGGCAAGACCCTTGTACCCAACGGGCTGACACTTTTGGAGGTAAATTATGAAAAAATTGATAGATGACAACGAATTGCAGGATAATACGGTGCCCCGTTCGCATACGGGACTTATTGTGGCTGTTATTCTGGTTATAATTGTGCTTATAGGCTGTATAAAAGTCTATACGGGCATTAAAAACTTTACTTCGCTTACGGTAAGTTCTGCCGAAAAAAAGCACAAGGAGCAGACGGAAGTTACCCTCACGGTGGAGCAGGGTTCCTCGGTAAAGGATATTGCCGTGCAGCTTAACGAGGCAGGCATTATCGACAGCCAGGCGCAGTTTATGTACCTTTGCAAGCGTGAAGGCAGGGGAACGAGCTTTCAGCCCGGTACATACACTTTCAACAACTATATGGATTTTAACGCTATCTGCGATACACTTGAAAGCGGTTATGTAAAGCAGGAGTATGTGGATATAACCATAAAAGAGGGTATGTGGGCAAAGGAGATAGCAAAATATCTTGAAGAACAGGGTCTTTGCAGCTATGACGATTTTATTGCGGCCGTTAATTCAAGAGATTACGACTATGATTTTGTTCAGCAGATACCCGAAAGGGATATGCTGCTTGAGGGCTATCTTTTCCCCGATACTTACAACATTACAGTGGGTATGGATGCAAAGGATATTGTAAACCGTATGCTTGCACGCTTTGACGAGATATACAGCGGTGAGCTGAGGGCGGAAACGACGATGCGCGGCAAGACCATTGACGAGGTAGTTACGGAGGCTTCCGTTATAGAGGCCGAGGTGCGTTATCCCGAAGAACGTGCAACTGTAGCATCGGTAATTGAAAACCGTATTGCAAAGGGTATGAAGCTTCAGATGGATGCTACCGTTTTATATGCGTTGGGCGAAAGAAAAGACAGAGTTTTATATGAAGACCTTGAAGTGCAGGACGATCACAATACTTATTATGTAACGGGTCTTCCGTCGGGTCCTGTGGGCAACCCGGGTGCTGCGTGTATTCAGGCGGCCATAACACCTGCGGACACAAATTATCTTTACTATGTATTAAAGGATGTAAACTCGGGCGAGCATTACTTTACCGCGGATTACAACGATTTCCAGAATGCGGCAAACAACTACAGAAGTCAGCTTGATTAAACAGGTGATAATATGAGTCTTATACCGGATTATTTAAGTGAATATATAGACGAGATGCAGCCGTACTGCGGCGGCAAACTGGGCGAATTGCAGCAGCAGGCTTATGAAGAGGGCCTGCCTATCATACACAATGATGTAGCAAGGCTTCTTGCGGTGCTGCTTGAAATGACAAAGCCAAAGTACATACTTGAGATCGGTATGGCTGTCGGCTTTTCGGCAAGTTTTATGTGCGGCTACTTACGGGAGGGTGGGCATCTTACCACAATAGACCGCTATCCTATAATGATAGAGGCCGCAAAAGAAAATTTTAAAAGAATGGGCGTTGAAGACAAGGTCACTATGAAGATAGGCCACGCCGAGGAAGTTCTGGCAGAAATGGAAGGAACATTTGATTTTATATTTATGGATGCGGCAAAAGGCAAATATATAGAATTTTTGCCCCATTGTTTAAGGATGCTGAGATCCGGAGGTCTTATCGTTGCAGATGATGTACTGCAAGACGGCCGTGTTGCCCAAAAGTATGAGGAGATACCTCGCAGACAGCGTACCATTCACAAACGTATGAACGAGTTTCTGACGGAGATAAGCAACCGTCCCGATCTTACATCGTCAATACTTACGATAGGTGACGGCGTTGCGATAATCAGAAAAAAAGAAAAGGAAGATCTGAATGACTGAAAAAATTGAACTGCTTGCGCCTGCGGGCGATTTGGAAAAACTTAAAATTGCGGTGATTTACGGCGCGGATGCCGTTTATCTTGGCGGAACAAGTTTCGGACTTCGCGCAAAGGCAAAAAATTTTACCGAGGACGATATGCGGGAAGGTGTGGAGTTTGCACATAAACACGGTGTAAAAGTTTATGTTACCTGCAATATTTTTGCTCATAACGAAGATTTTGCGGAACTTCCCGCGTATGCGAGGTTTTTGAAAGAAATAAATGTCGATGCGGTGTTGGTTGCGGACCCGGGCGTATTTTCCGTTATACGAGAGACGGTCCCCGACCTTGATGTGCATATAAGCACGCAGGCAAACAACACAAATTATCATACGGCGCTTTTTTGGCAGAAACTCGGTGCAAAGCGTATAGTAATGGCGCGTGAGCTTTCAATGAAAGAAATTAAGGGGATACACGACAATATCCCGGCAGACCTTGAAATAGAGGCATTTGTACACGGTGCAATGTGCATAAGTTATTCGGGACGCTGTCTTTTAAGCAATTATCTCACGGGCCGTGATGCCAATAAGGGCGCTTGTTCGCATCCCTGCCGTTGGGAATATTTTGTTACCGAAAAGACAAGGCCAAATGAGTATATGCCCATAGTTGAGGATGAACGCGGTACATTTATTTTCAACAGCAAAGACCTTTGTATGATAGAATTTATACCGCAGCTTGTTGAAGCGGGCATATACAGCCTTAAAATAGAGGGCAGGATAAAGACGGCATACTATGTCGGCACGGTGGTAAATGCCTACAGACAGGCTATCGACGATTATCTGAAAGACCCTGCGCTTTACGAGAAAAACAAGGCATATTATCTTGAACAGGTATCAAAGGCAAGCTACCGCGGTTTTACAACGGGATTTTATTTTGGAAAACCGTCGGATAAAGAGCAGATATATACCACATCAAGTTATATAAGAACCTTCGATTTTGTGGGTATGGTGCTTGATTATGACGAAAACAAGGGCCTTGCGCTTGTTGAACAGCGAAATAAATTTGTAAAAGGCGACGAGATAGAATTTATGTGTCCAAAGGATAAATTTTTCAAATTTAAAATCGGGGAAATTTATACCGAGGATATGCAGCCTGTTGACGAAGCGCCTCATCCGCAGCAAAAGTTGTGGGTGAAAGTGCCGCAGGCGGTAAGGCCTTATGATATGATGCGCAGGGAGGCGACGGATAATGCTTAAAAAAATAATTGCTGCGGCATTGTTGTCTTTGTGTGCCGCAGGTAATGTATACGCACAAGAGACCGAGGGATATATCGTAGAGATGAAAGGCGGCTTGTTAAGGTCCTATTCGGCCGATGAGGGTATGGAGCATATATGCGATAATATTTATCTTACCGATAAGGAAAAGGCGGAAAGCTTGCTTAAAAGCGGTGCTGCGGTATATATAGAGCCGGATTATCCGATTTATGCATTTGATACGGTTGATGAAAGCACGGATACCGAAAATACCGTAAAAGAAGTTTCCGAAGATGGTTTTGAAATATCTGCTTATGACAATGAACATAACGACCAATATTATTCGGGTCAGATATATATGCAAAAAATGAATATCCCCGATATGCAGGCGAAATTTCCGTGTAATATAAGGATAGGCGTTATCGATTCGGGTGTCAATCTCGATCACGAAGATTTGCAGGGTGCTAAAATC
>CAMNCZ010000071.1 GCA_946534775.1 uncultured Eubacteriaceae bacterium | reverse complement strand
TGACGAGGGGAGCCTTCGGTCGCTGCGCTCCCTCGACTAATGCAACGCTTACTTTCTCAGAAAGTAAGTGCGGGGTTTGGGGGTGCATAACCCACAAGAAAAAAACCATAATTTCGGTTGAAAATAAATTTTGTTTATGATATTATAAAAGATACGAATGATATTGAAGCGATTTTGAGGTAGAAGGATAATGAAAAAATTTAAGCTTATTTATAATCCGTTTTCGGGAAGTGGTTTTTTCAAGGATAATCTTGACGATTTTGTGTACAATATGCAAAAATTCGGTTATGAGGTGTCGATGTTCCGTACCTGTCACGTTGGCGATATAGAACGACATATCGCAAATATGGGCAGGGATTGGGATGCTGTCGGCGCTGCGGGCGGTGACGGCACGATAAATCTTGTTATAAATTCAATGATGAAACACGGGCTTTCGGATATTCCTCTGGCTCTTATCCCGTCGGGTACGGCAAACGATTTTTGCACTTTTCTGGGCATACCGCAGGATATAGAGGGCTGCTGTGCCGTTATCGGTGAGGGCAAAACGGAGTATACCGACCTTGGTTTGATAAATAACGACAAGTATTTCATAAATGTCTGCGCAGGCGGCCTTTTCTCGAATGTGTCGCTTGAGATAGACAAAACTTTCAAAGACCTTTTCGGCAAAGTCGCCTACTATATAAAGGGTATGGAACAGCTTTCCACTTTCAAACCCATACCTATGCGCATCACCTCGTCAAGGGGTGTTTACGAAAACAATATAAATCTGTTTTTGGTACTCAATTCATCGGGCACGGGCGGAATAGAGGGTATTTCGCCGCACGCCAGCATAAACGACGGCCTGCTTGATTTTGTGGCATTTGCGAATATACCGTGGCAGGAACTTACAAAATTGGTTTTTGACTATTTAAAGGGCGAACATCTTTCAAGCGACGGTATAATATTTTTTAAGGACAATAATATCAAGGTTGAAAATCTTTCACCCGACAAGCGCTTTACCACGACCGATATCGACGGCGAACGCGGTCCCGAAATGCCCGTTGAGATAAAAACGGTGCCAAAGGCATTGAAAATATTTGTAAAATAAATTCTAAAGATATTAAGGAGTAAATTATGGATTTTATTACCGAACTTTCAAAAATCATAGCAAAGGCGGCGGAATTGCCCGCAGAAGAAATAGCACCCGCTATCGAAACGCCTGCCGACACCAAAAACGGCGATTTTGCTTTTCCCTGTTTCAGGCTTGCAAAAACATTAAGAAAAGCGCCGCCGCTTATAGCGCAGGATATTGCATCAAAAATAGAAAAGCCCGATTTTGTGACCGATATACAGGTGGTAAACGCTTATATCAACTTTTATGTCAATAAAGAAGATACCGTAAAAAGCGTTGTTGCGGGCTATATCGAAAACGGCACGGAAATTTTCAAAAGCAGTCTCGGTGAGGGCAAGACCGTCTGCATAGACTACTCTTCGCCCAATATCGCAAAGCCTTTCCACGTTGGACATCTGCGTTCCACCGTTATCGGCAATGCCCTTAAAAACATCTATACGGCGCTTGGCTACAAGGTTGTCGGCATAAATCATCTCGGCGACTGGGGCACGCAGTTCGGTAAACTTATTGTTGCCTACAAAATGTGGGGCGATAAGGAGACCGTTGAACGCGATGATATCAAAGAACTCAGCCGTATTTATGTAAAATTCCACGAGGAGGCCGAAAAACGCCCCGAACTTAATGATGAGGCACGTTCCTGGCTTGTTAAAATGCAGGAGGGCGACAAGGAAGCGCTTGATTTGTGGAAATGGTTTTGCGACATCAGTATGAAGGAGTTTAACCGCATATATGACCGTCTGGGCATCACCTTTGACAGCTATGCGGGCGAAAGTTTCTACAACGACAAAATGCAGGCTGCTGTTGACGAGATACGCGAAAAAGGCCTTCTGACCACAAGCGAGGGTGCGCAGATAGTCGATCTTGAAAAATACAATATGCCTCCCTGCCTTATTTTAAGAAGTGACGGCGGCACGCTTTATCCCACAAGGGATATCTCGGCGGCGCTTTACCGCAAGGAAACTTACGATTTTTACAAATGTCTTTATATAACCGCACTTGACCAGAATCTGCACTTTGCGCAGTGGTTCAAGGTGCTTGAACTTATGGGCTATGATTGGGCTGCGGACAGTTTGGTGCACATACCGTTCGGCCTGGTAAGCCTTGGCGACGGCAAGCTGAGCACAAGAAAAGGCCACGTTGTTTTAATGGAAGATATCCTTAATCAGGCTGTCGAAAAAGCACTTACTATTATAGAAGAAAAAAATCCCGACCTTGAAAACAAGGAAAAGGTTGCGGAAGACGTCGGTATCGGCGCGGTTATCTTTGATGATATGTTCAATTCAAGGATAAAGAATATCGTTTTTGACCTTGACAGAATGTTGAATTTTGAGGGCGAAACGGGACCTTATGTTCAGTATACACACGCAAGGGCCTGCAATATCTTAAAGAGAAATGCCTTTGACACGCTTGCAAAGGATATCGACTACAGCCTTATTTCCGATGAAGCAAGTGTTGCATTGTGCAAGGCTATCGGCGATATGGGCGACAAGATAAAAGAGGCCGCAGACAAAAACGAGCCTTATATAGTTTCACGTCAGCTTATCGAAGTCTGCAAACAGTTCAACCGTTTCTATAACGGCAAAAATATTATGCAGTGCGAAGAAAACGAGAAAAAAGCAAGGCTTGCCCTTGTATGCGAAACAAAAGACTGCATAAAATTCGGCCTTGGACTGCTTGGCATAAATGCGCCGGAGAGTATGTGACGGGTGTTAAAACCGCGGGGACACCGTAAATAAGTTATCGTGAACGTCAAAAATATTTCGACGTTCACGATATGATGGGGCTCATAAATAATCGTACTTAAGCAAGCTTAAGTCCAATTATTTAATTCGCTTACTATAAAAAGCCGCCGCAATGGTCAAAAATGATGTATCGGGCGGCTTTTTTTGTGCATTTAATGGGCAAATTTAACAAAATTTAAAAAAAGTTAAAAAACGCAAAATAAATGCTTGATTTTTCTATGGGGATTTGTTATACTAAAAACTGGTTTGACATCAAATAATTATGCCGTGCTATGCGCATACGGCAGCAATATGGTTTTAAGGGGGTAAAAGCCCTCTGTGGCCTTAGGTACCGGGACGCCTGCCGAAAGGCGTCTTACATCCAAAGGGAGCGGCTGCCCGATGGAAAATTAAAATATTTGATACAAACTATCGACGCTGTAAAAACAGCAGTAAACTAAGGTGCCGCAAAAAGCGGCGTAATCAATCAGGAGGTGCAATAAGTATATGGCTCGTATAGCGGGTGTAGACTTACCAAGAGAAAAAAGAATTGAAATAGGTCTTACTTATGTTTACGGTATCGGCCGTGCAAGCTCAAACAGAATTTTGGCTGAAGCAGGCGTTGATCCCGACACAAGAGTAAGAGACCTTACAGATGACGAAGTTGCAAAGATCCGTGACGTGATCGACGCTTCTCAGACTGTAGAAGGTGATTTAAGACGTGAAGTTGCTCTTAACATCAAGAGATTAGTTGAGATCGGCTGCTACAGAGGTATCCGTCACAGAAAGGGTCTCCCTGTAAGAGGACAGAAAACAAAGACCAACGCTCGTACAAGAAAAGGTCCGAGAAGAACTGTTGCTAATAAGAAAAAGTAATTCAATATATTGATACTATTTGTAGGAGGATTAGGTCAAAATGGCTAAGAAAGCAGTTAAGAAGACTGTAGGCCGCAGACGCCGCGACAAAAAGGTCGTTGAGCGAGGTGCAGCACATATCCAGTCAACTTTTAATAACACTATTGTAACTATTACAGACGCCGCAGGCAACGCTCTTTCGTGGGCAAGCGCAGGCGAACTTGGCTTCAGAGGTTCAAGAAAGTCAACACCTTATGCTGCACAGATGGCAGCTGAAAAGGCAGCAGGCGCTGCAAAGGATTACGGCTTAAAGACAGTTGAAGTATTTGTAAAGGGCCCGGGCAGCGGCCGTGAAGCAGCTATCCGTGCATTGCAGGCAGCAGGCCTTGATGTAACTATGATCAAGGATGTTACACCCGTTCCTCACAACGGATGCAGACCGCCTAAGAGAAGACGTGTATAATTTAGAGAAAATTTGTTTTTTATTGATATAACGGAGGTAACTATTAATGGCTAGAGATATGGGTCCTATCATTAAAAGATGCAGATACTTGGGTATAGAGCCTTCTGTTCTTGGTTCAAGCAAGAAAGTGGGCCACCGCAAGAGAAATATGCGTAAATTAAGTGAATATGGTATTCAGTTAAAGGAAAAGCAGAAAGTTAAATTTATTTACGGCGTGCTTGAAAAACAGTTCAGAAACTACTACAACAAGGCTGAAAAGATGCACGGCATCGCAGGTGAGAACCTTCTTATGCTTCTTGAACTTCGTCTTGACAATGTTGTTTACAGACTTGGCTACGGCCGTACAAGAAAAGAAGCTCGTCAGATCGTAAGACATAACCTTGTGACATTAAACGGCAAGAAGGTTAACATTCCTTCTCAGCAGCTCAAAGTGGGCGATGTTATCGAGATAAAGGAAACAAAGAAGGATCTTCAGAGATTCAAAGATGTTCTTGATGTTACGGCTTCAAGAATAGTTCCCGAGTGGTTATCGGCGGATCACGACAACCTTAAAGGCAGTGTACAGACACTTCCCAAGAGAGAACAGCTTGACCTGGACGTTAACGAAACACTTATTGTCGAGTTGTACAGCAAGTAATTTATCGGCTGTGTTTAAAATTGTTTATTACTTTAAATTGACTATTTAGGGAGGTTGGACAGAGTGTTTGAATTTGAGAAACCTCGCATTGAAATCACAGAAAAGAACGGCACTTACGGCTGCTTTGTTGTTGAACCGTTGGAAAGAGGCTACGGTACTACCCTTGGCAACTCTTTAAGAAGGATCTTGCTTTCTTCTTTACCCGGCGCCGCAGTAAGCAATGTCAAGATAGAGGGCGTACTGCACGAATTCAGTACTATCCCCGGTGTTAAGGAAGATGTAACAGAGATAATCCTTAACCTTAAAAACCTTGCCATTAAAAACAACAGCGAAAGCAATGAGCCTAAGATGGCTTATATAAACGCTTCGGGTGAATGTGAAGTTAAGGCGGGCGATATACAGTTTGATCAGGATATCGAAATTATGAATCCCGATCTTCATATTGCAACCTTATCGGGCGGCCCCGACAGCAAGCTGTTTGTTGAAATAACCATAACAAAAGGCCGCGGCTATGTTGATGCGGCAAAAAACAAAAGAGCTGACCAGCCGCTCAGAATGATACCTGTCGATTCTATTTACACTCCTGTCAGACGTGTAAACTTCCGTGTGGAAGATACCCGTGTGGGCCAGATAACAGATTATGACAAACTTACATTTGAGATCTGGACAGACGGTACTATCGCACCCGATGACGCTGTCAGCCTTGGTGCAAAGATACTCAACGAACACCTTAACTTGTTTGTTGACCTTTCGGACAGCGCAAGAAACGCAGAGATCCTTGTTGAAAAGGAAGAGGGCAAGAAAGAAAAAGTGCTTGAACTCAGCATTGAGGAACTCGATCTTTCCGTTCGTTCCTACAACTGCTTGAAGCGTGCGGGTATCAACACAGTTGAAGATCTTGCAAACAAAACAGAAGAAGATATGATGAAAGTACGAAACCTCGGCCGCAAATCGCTTGAGGAAGTACTTAATAAGTTAGCTGAACTGGGCCTTAGTTTAAGCCCCAGTGAGGAATAATATAGGAGGTTAAAAGATGTCCGGATATAGAAAACTTGGCCGCACAGCTACCCAGCGTAAGGCACTGCTGCGTAACCAGGTAACTAATTTATTATACCATGGCAAAATCGAGACTACCGAGTCTAAGGCCAAAGAAATAAGAAGCATTGCTGAAAAGCTTATCACACTTGCAGTTAAGGAAAAAGATAACTTTGAAGAAGTTAGCGTAACTGCAAAGGTTGCTAAAAAAGATGCAGAAGGCAAGCGCGTTAAAGAAGTTGTAAACGGCAAAAGAGTTACTGTTTTTGATGAAGTTGAAAAAACTATCAAAAAAGACAAGCCCAGCCGTCTTAACGCAAGAAGAAAAATACTTGCTTACCTTTACCCTGTAACAGAAGTTCCTTCAAACGGCCGCAAGGTAAGAAGCAACACTGTTAAGGTTGATATGGCTGCAAAGCTTTTAGACGAGATCGCACCTAAGTACGCAGGCAGAAACGGCGGCTACACAAGAATAGTGAAGCTTGGCGCAAGACGCGGCGACGGCGCAGAAACAGTTATAATTGA
>CAMNCZ010000070.1 GCA_946534775.1 uncultured Eubacteriaceae bacterium | reverse complement strand
AGCTCCTGCAAAAACAAAAGATAATCAATGTCTATATGCATATACATCATCTCCTTTTTTATATTTTTTATCGTATCATATATTGACCGAAATTTCAAGTGAAATTTTCGGAGTTGATGATACGAAAATGGAAAAAGCCAAGACTATGTATTCAAACCTTTTCAAGATATACGAGGAAGTTTACGGTGAGGACAGCGCTTAATGCGACACCCTCTTTTTATGTTTTTTGTATCTTTTTTTGGGGTCTGCGATACAGAACATCACTTGCAGGATCAATGCAAGTATGCCCGCAAGCAGGAAATATATTATTGCCGTAACTATAAGCGGGAAAAACGCTTCATAAGTTCGGCTTCTTATAATATCACTCATTTTGGTAAGGTCCTGTATTGCGATATAGCCCACTACCGAAGTATTTTTCAGCAGCGATATAAGTTCGCCCTTGTATACGGGCATAAACTGTACGACCGCCTGCGGAAAAATAAATTTGTAAAATGCCTGTTTTTCGGTAAAGCCCAGTGCAAGCGCCGCCTCACACTGTCCTGCATCTACGCTTTCTATACCCGCGCGCATTATCTCGGATATATAGGCGGAAAAATTAAGCGTAAAGCCCACTACCGCCACCCATACCGACGACAGTTCGGCATTGCCGAAAACTATGTAGTACAGTATCATAAGCAGCACGACAACAGGTGTACCACGCAAAATTCGGACATAAATATAGGATACCACATTTGCAAGGATACTGCCCGTGCGGCGGTACAGACATATCCAAAATGCCAGTATCGTGCCGAAAAAAGCGGAGCTTATCGTAATAAGACAAGTTGTTTCGATACCCTTGGCTATCAGTTTCCAGCGGCTTTCGCGTATAAAATTCTTCTCTATTTTATCTTTAAGGGTCTCAACGATAGTAACGGTCTGTATAATAGGCTGTTCATACTCTTTTCTGACCACTATTACCGAATTGCTTGTAAAATAAGGGTCGGAAAAATTCACGTTCTGCGCACGTTCATCTGTTATCATTATCGTACCCGAAGCAATATCGTAAGTATTTGTTGCGACACCTGCAAGCAGCGAGTCATACTCGGAGTTTTCTATTATAAGATTATACCCGTACTTTTTGGCAAAATCTGCGACTATATCCACTTCCAACCCCGCGTTTTTGCCGTCTTTTATAAAAGAATACGGGTGCATTGTCGGCGATGTCAGATACCACAGGTTTTCGCCGCCCTCGTTTTTGGGTATATCTATATGCTGTCTGCTTTCATCCCCGCCAAACCATACCGAAACTTTTTCGTTGTATTTCCCGTTTGTACGGATCTCGGCAAGATATTCGTTGAATTTTTCTTTCAGTTCGTTGGCATACTCGGTATTTCCAAAGGCAAAACCGTAAGATTCATTCATAAAGATCTCGTCAAGGAAGGTAAGCGAATCATTTTCTTCCAAAAGGTCTTCCGCGGGTGCCACCGCACATACAAAAGCATCTATCTTTCCTGTGACAAGTGCGTTTGCAAGGTCGGGCTGGGTGTTAAAATGCAGCACCTGCGCATCGGGAAACAGTTTCAGTATATCATCCTCGTAAAGTCCGCCCGTAACAACACCTATTTTGCCGTTTTGCGCATAGTACGAAAAAGGCCTTGACTGCACGGCGACCTCGTTTTTATCGGTGATTATATCGTTTTTCCTTGCAACTATATACAGTTCCACATTGTTATAAGGTACGGAGAAATTTACACTTTCCTTCCTTTCCTGCGTTATCACAAGGTCGGACATAGCAAAATCGTATGTGCCCGCTGTTATCCCCGGGATAATGCCGCCCGTATTTACTATCTGCACATCTATATTATAGCCGTATTTTCTGCAAAAGCGCACCGCAATATCGGGGTCCGAACCCGCTATTTTACCGTCGCATATATAAGATACGGGTTGTTTTGCCCCGCCCGTTGCAAAAACAAGCGTTCCGTTTTCGCCCGTCAGGCCGTTCATATCCACATAGTGACCTTCACAATCTCTGCTGCGCCAGTAGTCGTATATATTATCGAGTGCCCCGTTTTCCCGTATTTCCTCTATAAATTCATCCATCTGCCGACGTATCTCGTCGCCCTTTGGGGTTTTTGCGAAAACCGCACCCACTTCAAGTCGGTCAAGCGGTTCATCAACATACGAAACAGCGTTGTTTTCATCCATAAGCTTTTCTATCGACTCTTTAGTCATCAGAAAAAAATCTATCCTGTCCGTCATCAGTGCCGCCGTAAGGTCTGAATAATTGTTAAAATCGTATATCTCGCAATCGGGTAAGTTTCTTTTTATAACATCACCGTGTACGGAACCCGCGGTTATACCCGCACGCTTGCCGTTAAAATCGGCGCAGGCCGTTTTTTCGGCAGTGATATCCTCGGTAGAAACGGAGGGCGCCTCGGCGTTTTTTTTCTTTATCACCGAAAAAGCGATATATAAAATTATCAGTATTATTATTACTACTGTTATCAAATCAACTTTTTTTGCGTTTTTCCTCATAAATATCCTGCCTGCTTTCAAAAAAGGCAGCACTGTATAAGTTCAATTACATCGAACCAATATGTACTGCCTTTTGATTTACATTTTTATTGCTTTAAAATCACATACCGATATTGTTCAGAAGAACTGCCATCTGAGCCCTTGTTATTGTAGACTTGGGGTCTACCTCTGTATCGGAAACACCCGAAACGATACCTTCGTTAAGAAGTGCCGCAACTGCCGTCTTATATTCCGGATCGATCTTGTATGCATCACTGTAGGCATTTAGTGCGGAAGTATCTGTATCAAGGTCTCTGCCCTTTAATTCAAGGCCCTTGTATACCATATACATAACTTCTTCTCTTGTGATAGCGTCCTGAGGCTTGAAGCTGTTGCCCGAAACGCCTGCGCAGATACCGTACTGTCTTGCAACATTTACATATTTAGCATAGTACTTGTCGCTTGTTACATCGTCAAATCCGCCTGCGTAATCATAGTTTTCAATACCTATCATCTTTGTTAAAACGATAGTGAAATCAGCCTTTGAGCACTGATCGTCGGGTGCAAATACCGTGTGGCTTCTGCCGTTGATATAACCCTTGGATGCCATATTGTTTATGGCTGCAACTGCCCACTGTCTGTGAGATATATCGTTAAATGACGGGCCGTTGTTTGAAGGACGGCTCGGTTCGGCGGGAGCAGTTTCCTTAACCTGCTGTGTTGTAGTTTCGGTAGCCTTTTCCGTAACACGCGCGGTTCCGCTTACCGTTACCATAAGCTGAACTATCTCGTTTGAATTTTTGTTTTCAAATATAACGTAGGTGTAACCGTTTTTCTTACCCACAAGTTCGCTGTTCTTTACAGATGCAACACTTGATGAATAATAAGAAATATCATATTTTGAAACGGGATCTTCAAGATACTTTTCAAGATCCACCGTTCCGTCAACTTTTACGCTTACATCGCGGTTGGTGTATGCCTTGTTTACTTTTACGTTAAACTGATAGTTTTTGCTGCCGTAAGCCTTTATTGTAGCGCTGCCCGTATCAACAGCCTTTAAGCTGCTGCCCGATACTTTGCACACTGCCTTATCGCTTGTTTCCCAATCGTAGTTTGATGCACTCTTTGTAAGATAATCGGAAATATCAACGCTGTCATCTCTGCCCATATAGATAGTGAATTTTTCATTTATCGACTTTGAGCTTGACGAAGACGATGAACTGCTGTTTTTAACGGTAATATAGAAAACATAAGCCTTGGTGTTTGATTTGTAAACGGTTATATCTGCCGAACCTTTTTTCTTTGCTGTGATCCTGCCGCTTGCGGATACCGTAGCTACGCTTTTATCGCTTGAATACCAGTCGTAGTTGCTTGCGGAACCGCTTACATAACCCGAAAGGTCCTTTGTATCGTCCACATACACCGTAATATCCCTTGTTTCAGTGGTCGAACTGCCTTTTACGGTGATATAGAATACATATTCCGTACCTACATCATAAGGTGTGGCTTTTATTGTTGCGTTGCCCGCTTTAAGTGCGTTGATCTTACCTGCACTCGTTATTTCGGCTACGGATGAATTGGAAGATGTCCACTTGTAGTACGACGCATCGTCTCCGACATAAGAAGACAGATAATTTATATCACCTACATTATATGTGATACTTTTTTCCGATGTTTTGGTCGAACCGCCGCCTTCAACGGTAACGTTAAATACAAAGCTTGTGCCCGACGATCTGTTTGCATAGACCTTTGTGGAACCTTTGGCTTTACCTGTCACTACGCCGCCGCTTGTTACGGAGGCAATGCTTGAATCGTTTGAACTCCACGAATAGTCCGATGTGCCGAGTTCAATATACTGTCCGAGGCCTTCGGCTGCACCTACACCGACTGTAACACTGACATATTCCGTTTTGGATACCTCTGCGCTTTCAATACCTATTTTGAAAGCAACTACCTGATAATCGTGAGTTGCCGTAACGGTGGTATAACCATCGGTTCTGGCGGTTATTACACCCCTCTTGACACTTACCATAGAAGAATCGTAGTCCCAGTTGTAAGAATCCCAGGTATAATACAGGTAATCGGTCACATCTTCTTCTTCACCGACCGTCATATTCAAAGTTGCCGTTTGAAAATCCTGTTCGATAACAACCTCTTCGTCATCATCGGGATTTTCGCCGCCGTAGTTTGCCCATACGGGCATTGCGCTCATTGTCATTGCCGCAGCAAGGAAAAGAGCGAAAACTTTTTTGATAGTAAGTTGTTTTTTCATTTTTTCCTCCTCATAAAATAGCGAACATAAAACTCTATCACATTTATACTTTATTACATATATAATTCTACCACAATTTTTTTAAATTTCAATACCTTTTATCAAATTTTCGGTACTTTCGCTATTTTATTACAGTATCGAAAATTATCAACAAAAAACATCTTATTTCAATATATCAGCCCTTTATCCAAAAGCTCAAGCAAAACTGCGGCAAACTGCGGGTCGAACTGTGTGCCTTTACCTTTTTCCACTTCCGCTATCACAACATCCATAGGCAGCGAATCCCTGTAGCTTCGTTTTGATGTCATTGCATCAAAAGCATCGGCTACGGCGATTATCCTCGCTATCTCGGGTATCTCTTCGCCCTTTTTGCCTTCGGGATAACCTTTGCCGTCATATCTTTCGTGGTGATAATGCGCACCCACGCTAAGTGACTTGTTTTGGCTGATTTTCTGCAATATCTGGTTGCCAATAACAGGGTGTGTCTTAATTATGTCAAATTCCTCGTCCGTCAGTTTGCTTTCCTTATTAATGATATATTCGGGTATGCCTATCTTTCCGACATCGTGCAGCAGCGCCGCAAGATATATATTATTGCACTCCTGTTCGCTTTTTCCCGCCTTTCTCGCTATCATTTCGGAATATTTTGCCACTCTCAGCGAGTGACCGCGCGTATACTTGTCCTTTGCCTCTATCGCTTCGGCAAGGGCATAAGCCGTTTCCTCTATCATATTGCGCATATATGTCTGTTCTTTTTTAAGACGTTCCTTTTCGTTTTTATCCGCCTCATTGATAACACGGTTTGTGTTGTCCAGATCGATAACGCGCAGTGCAACTATCAGTATCACTATGGTTATGCTTGTAAGCGAAAGCCCGTAAGCATATACCTGTACTATTGAAGCCACGACCGGAAATACCGTAAAAACGATAAGGGTCCGCCCCAAATGCTTGTCAAGCTTTGAATAATACTGCACTATCACAGAAAACTGCATTATCCATATCACAAGCGGTATTATGTAGCTTACACAAAAACCGACTCCCCTTTGATAAAGGTTATTACTGTCAAAATAATAGTAAAACCCCGTAAACTGCGTAATAATTATAAGCAATTCATCTATTGCCGCCAGGCAATTGGCCGCTTTTATACGGCGCGGCATACTTTCAAGCTTTGCCTCATATATACACAGATCGGACAGATAAACATTAAAAACCGCCAGTATCAAAAGCGTTATGGTATACACCAAAAAATTGCACGTTCTTGTCATTATAAACCCAAGCCTGCTTACATCGCCCCTGAACAGATGCGAACAACGATCGGCCATAAGCAGTATTGCGGAACTGATACTCATTACAAAAAGCGATATTTTCCTGATATGGGACACTTTTTTTGTCCACAGGCCCGAAAATGATATGGCAATACAAATACCACACAAAACAAGCATAAGATCTAATTGATATTCACCTAAAATTTCCAAAATATCCAAACCGTCACCTCATTTTCGGTCACAATACGCTCTATAAGCCGTTAAAGCGGCATTACAAACCTTGTAATTTTACTGACTAAGGAAGTCCCCCGCTTCTAAAGCGGGG
>CAMNCZ010000069.1 GCA_946534775.1 uncultured Eubacteriaceae bacterium | reverse complement strand
ATATTAAAAGGAGAAATTAAAAGTGGAAGGCGTTTATTTTTTCATTTTTCTGCTAAGTATGGTTTTTATCATCCTTGCTGTTTACATTTATGTTAAAAGGGCGGAGGAGGGCCTTAGAAAAAAGGATAAAGCCGAGGTTTTTTATCCGCAGTTAAAGCGGGAAATGACAGATGAAAAAAATTTTGTCGCAACACACGCGAAAAATGCGTATATACAAAATAACGCAAGGCCTATCAGCAAAAGAATATGCATACTTACGCCAAGCTTTAACAGCGAAAGTTTTGAGGAGTTTGCAAAGGAGATATTTTCGGACCTGGTAAAGGACAAGGACACATCGCGGCTGAAAGGGGTAGTGCGCGAGGATATGGACCTGTCGCAGCTGCCCGATAAGATAGCGCGCTATGACAACTGTTTTTTGCACAGGCTGGAGATAAACCCCGACTCGGAAAATCTGGAGATGCTTATGGGCGTGGATGACGGAGAGTCGGGAATGGTCGAAAGATATTTTGCTGTTTTTACACGCAAAAGCAGTATGAAAAACATCACAAAAGGCGGAGTTATCGCTGTAAGCTGCCCAAGCTGCGGCGCGGCGCTGAGTTTTGAGCAAAAGGCGCTTAAAATGTGTCCTTACTGCGGCAGCCCTGTCAAATATGCGGAATATGATTGGATGTTGACGTCGGTCAGACATATAGATGACGAAACTGTTATTGACAACCGCGCCGTTGTGGAAAACGACGCATAAAACGGGGATATTATTATGGGATTAAAATTAACGGAATCGATATTGTTGTTTGTTGTGGGCGCTATGCCTTTCTTATATGCTATTTTTGTTGCCTACGGCTTTATAAGCGAGATAAGCGACTCTATGAAAATGGCCGAGGAGAAAAAGAAAAGAGGCCCCGGGGGGATAAACTTCAACGGTGATATCAACGAAGCCATACTTGACGGCGCCATTGAGGAAATGGCCGTCACTACCGTGGGCGAGTGCGGCGGATATATACAAAACAACAATGTTTTTATAGAAAAACAACTGAAGGTGTTTTCGCCTTCGTTTGATGCAAGGCAGTTTATCGAATTTGCGGAAAGATTGTTTGAAAAGCTCATAAAAACGCGCGGTACGGAAAATATACCGCTTGTAAGCGATAATGTCGATCTTATGCGTTTGCCGTACTCGGTTGCCTGCTTTGACGGTGCATATCTGCACAATTACATTATCTGCGAAAATACCGAAAATATCAAGCTTTTCTGCACCGTTGTAACGGAAGGCGATGAACTGGTGGACAGCACCAAGGAAAGCTATTTTCTTACTTTTAAAAGGGAAAACCCGCTTATAAGCATTAAAGGCGGGAAATTTCTTACGGTCAGCTGTCCCAACTGCGGCGGCGAAATAGATATCGACAAAAAAATGGTCAGCGAGTGCCCGTACTGCCACAGTACCGTTACTTTTGCGGAGTACGACTGGATATTGAACAATATCGAGCATATCGATGATTCAACGCGAATATGCAATATGCCGCTTCAAAAATCTAATATATACTAATGGGAGTTTTGTTGTGATGTTTAGTAAAAAGCTTGCCGCGGCGAGCGGCTTTATACTTGCATTTTGCCTGCCGTTTACGGTATTTGGCGGCTATGAAAAGGAACTTACAAAGGGTGAAATACTGGATATACTTTTGCAGACTGCGCCCGCATATACGCCGTATATTGCCGCGGAGGACATAGTAAGCGGCTACAGCGAGGGGGAGTTCCGCGCGGATAAACTGGCGGACGATACGGAGATGCTGGTTATGATAAGCCGCGCCTTTCCCGATATGGAGGAGCCTGCGGGGGCAAACGCCGTTTTAAAACCCGAAAATGCCGATATAGCGGGGCTGCCCGCCTGGGCGCAAAAGCATTTTGACTATCTGGATTCGCGCGGGATAATTTCGGAAAATACGGTGCTTGACGACAGTGTGACCAAAACGGAGTTATACACTTATTTAAGACGTATATGGCAGTATTGCGCACAAAATCCCGCAGACGATTTTTATGCTTATGCAAACGGCGGCGAAACAAGCGGTGTCAGGGTCAATACAAGCGTGCTTAACGATATGCAGCTTGAAAATGACGATGCCGTGAAACAGCTGCTTTTTGATGTGGTGGAAAAAATGCCGTCAAATCAAAGGGAACGAAAGATAGGCTATATATACAACTCGGCGCTGAAAATGGCCGAAAAAGGCAGTTTTGCGCCGCTTAAAGGCTATATGACAAGGCTTGAAAATGTGAAAAATTCAAAGGAACTTATGCGCGCGGCGCTTTACTGCGACAGCAATATCCATTCTTCGGGGCTGTTTGAGTTTGGGCTGACTGCGGATGTGGTCGATACGCCGCATTATATACCGTATTTTGACTGCTTTGCGCCAACCTTTGATTATGAGGAATATGTTGATGACAGGTACAAAGATATATACATCGATTATGTAAAGCAGCTTTTTGTGCTGGGCGGCGAGTCGGGCGAAGCGGCGGAGCACAAGGCGGAAAAACTGTATGCTTTTGAAAAGGGCATATCCTATCATTGTCTTACCAAGGCGGACCGCAAAAATGTCGAAAAGACCTATAACAAGATCGCTTTCGGCGAGCTTTGCAAGCTGTATGATTTTGCGGACCTACAGGCTTTTGCCAAAAATGCGGGCCTTGTTTTAAAGCCCGATGACGAGATACTTATCCCCGATATGGGCCTTGTATACAACATTGCCGTAATGTGTGGGGAGGACCCCGTGACGATGAAGGCGGTCGCACAGCTTTCGATACTTGACGAGTACGGCAGATATCTTTCGCCGAAATACACCGATATATCGTACAAGTTTTGGGGCAGTGTGAATGACGTGGAAACGCAGCCGCTTACGGCACGCGAAAGGGCGGAGTCGATCACGGCGGAATTGACGGATGATTATTTAAGGAGCGAATTTGTCAAAAAAAATCTCTCCGAAGAGGATAAGGCCGAAGTGACGGCAATGACAAAGGACCTTATAAAAATATACAAACAGAAGATAGAAAAAATAGACTGGATGAGTGAGGCGACAAAGAAAAAGGCGCTGAAAAAGCTTGACAATATCGAAATAAAAGTCGGTGGGGAAGAGTACAGCGGCTTTATTATTGACGATGCCAAGATAAATTCACTCGGTTCACTGTTTAAAAATTATGTTGAGATAAAGCGCGTAAAGTGCGTTAAAAACCGCAATATACAGAAAAACGACCTGCCCGCCGACGGTTGGTCTATCCCGTCATACTGGGCAAATGCCGCATATATACCCGTGCAGAACGCTATAGAACTGCCTGCGGGCATTATAAAGGCGCCGTATTACTCGGCGGATAATACTTATGAGGAAAATATGGGCGCACTCGGCACGACCGTTGCGCACGAACTGAGCCATGCTTTTGACAGCAACGGCGCACTTTGCGACGAAAACGGCAGCCTTAACGATTGGTGGACAGCGGAGGATTATATAAATTTCTCCGAAAAATGCACCGATATAGCCGATTTTTATGACGGACTGGAGGCTGCACCCGATATAGTGACAAACGGTATGCTGACCCTTGACGAAAATATTGCGGATCTGGGTGGTCTGTCCTGCGCTGCGGAGGCGGTAAAGGCGAAAAACGGCGATATATCGGCATTTTTTACGGCTTATGCAAGATCGCGCAAAAGCCTGTACGAGCGCGAATATACGGCACAGAAAGCGCAGACCGACGAACACGCAAACGACAGGATCCGCGTGAACGCCGCGGTCGCAAATAACCCGTACTTTGCCGAAACTTACGGCATAAAAGAGGGTATGGGTATGTATGTTGAAGCCCCCGTGGGATTATGGTAAAAAAAACCGACTTTTTGACTTATATGTCGAAAAAAGTCGGTTTTTTTATCTTTGTGTGTAACTTTCCTGGTACAGTTCCGAAAATTCGTTTATCGGCATTGGTTTGCCGAAAAGGAAGCCCTGTACAAGGTCGCAGCCCGCATCTTTTATAAAATTGAACTGTTCGCGGGTCTCGATACCCTCGGAAACGGTTTCTATATGCAGGTTTTTGGACATTCGTATTACGGTGGTTATTATCTCCTTGCCCTTTTCGGAAGTACTCAGTTCTATAAAGAAACCGCGGTCAAGTTTGATAACATCAACATCAATATCCTTTAATACATTAAGTGAGGACTGGCCTGCACCGAAATCGTCGATGCTGACGCGAAAGCCCATTTTATGCAGGCGCTTCGTGGCCTGTGCAAGCAGGTCGGTATTGCTCATAGCGACTGTTTCGGTTATTTCAAGTTCGATATATTTGGGGTCTGCGTTGTATTTTTTTATCATTTTGCGCAGCCTGTCAAAATAATCCTGCTTGTATAAGTGCATACGCGATTGATTTACGGAAATGACTATCGGCCTGAGACCCAGTGCCGCCCATTCGCGCTGCATTTTGCAGACCTGTTCAAGCACATAAAAGTCTATCTCCGTAACCTGGCCGTTTTTCTCGAATATATCGACAAAGTAGTTTGGCGTAAGAAAGCCCTTTGTGGGGTGCTGCCAGCGGATAAGTGCCTCGCCGCCCGCTATTTTTTCGGTCTTTACGCTGTGCTTGGGCTGAACATATACCTTAAAATCGTTGTTTTCAAGGCTGTGCATAAGGTCGTTTTCAAGTTCGGCCTGGAAAACGATGTTTTTACGCATCGAGTCGTCATAGTAAATAAAGCTGTTTTGGTGCACCTTTGCCTCGGCGGCAAGTGCCATTTTGGCGCGGTCAACAAAAAAGTCTACCGTTTTGTCGCGGTAATAATCGGTCACACGCACTATGCCGCAGTGGCAGATTATATCGTAAGCCGTGGTGGTATCGGGCGAAAAAGTAAAGGTGGAAAACCTGTCCATTATTGCGTTTATGCGGGTCTCAAGCCTTGATTGCGAGTCCTCGTGCAAAAGCGCGAAGAAGTTGTCGCCGCTGAAACGTCCGCAGGTCTCCTTTTCGCCTATCTCGTCGGCAAGGATATCCGCCGCAAAGCGCAGCAGCTTGTCACCCTCGGCATAGCCGAAAATGTCGTTTATGGCCTTGAAATTGTCAAAGTCAAAATAAGCTATATAAAAATCCAGGCTTCTTGTAAAAAGAACTTCGTCCATAAAGTTTGAAAAGCCGTTTTTGTTGAATATGCCCGTCACCTCGTCGATACAGGCGGATTCAAACAATTTGTCGCTGTTTTGTGACTGTATCGAGTCGATATGTTTCAAGAAAAGTATGGACGTAAGCAGCATTGAAAGCAAAATGATAACGCTGAATATGACCACGCGCTCCGACATACCGTTTATTGATGAGTTGGGCACCACAAGCACAAAATACCAGTCGTTGTAATTTATGGGCGTATATGTCATCCAGTAGTTTTTTTTGCCGCTTTTGGTAACAACGCTGTCACTTGAACCAAACTGTATGCGCGTATTAAAAGTATCCGAAACGGCATAGAACAAATCATCTTTTTCGTTGGTGAAAACGGCGGAACCGTCCTTTTTTAGTATGTAGGAGTGACCGTTGTTGTTGAAAAACTTTATGTTCATATCCGTGTAAAATTTTTCAAGAGCAAACACGCCGCTATGCACGGCAACGGTCCTGTTTTCCCTGATGATGGGGATGGCGTATATCTGCGCCATTTTGCCCGTTACGGTGTCTTTTTTTGCCTCGGAACAGGGCCTGCCCGTTTCGATAACGCTTTTTATATAGGTAGTGTTTTTGGGCAGAGCAAACTGTTTTATCTGATCGGATGCCGTCAGTTCTATGCCCGTGCTTCTGGGGGTAACGTAAGACAGCCTTATAACGCTGTCATCGTCAAAAAACTCTTTTTCGGTCTGAAGATACTGCGCTATCTCCTCATCGGATCTGGCCTCGGAAAGTGCATTTGCGGTCACGGTAAGCCTTACCATATCGTTATCTATCTTGCCTTTTATGCGGTTTGCCGACTGTATGGCTATTTCGTTGAGATATTGTTTGGTGACCGCGTTTTGCGTGCGGTAGGTGTAGTATACAAACGCTATGCCCAGTATGAGAATAAGTATAACGGCAAACGAACCCCATCGCTGATAGATATCGTTTTTTTCTTTATAAGATTGAAAAGAAAATTTCCTTCGCTGCATACACTCACCCCCCGAAAGCCAATATTTAATATTTCCTTAATTATACTACATTTTGTGTGCCATTTCAAGAACAAATTGTTTATTTGGGGGTTATGCACCCCCAAACCTAACGAGGGGAGCCGAGAAAACCTTGCCTGCCCTTTCAGGGTAGGGGGACCGCCGCTTGCGGTGGTGGAAGGGTTTGAGGGTGTTGGTCAATGATATTCGTATTCCGCAGAAATAAATTTCTGCTACATACTCATAAC
>CAMNCZ010000068.1 GCA_946534775.1 uncultured Eubacteriaceae bacterium | reverse complement strand
ATAATAAAGAAAGGCGGTATATTTATGGAAAAATACTTTGGTGAAAATGTGCCAAAACTCGGTTTCGGGCTTATGCGTCTGCCCAGAATAGACGAGCAGACACCCGATGTTGAACAGGTCAAAAAAATGGTGGATATCTTTATGGAAGCGGGATTGACATATTTTGATACCGCCTTTGTATACGGCGATTCGGAGGCGGTAATAAAGCAGGCCCTTATAGACCGCTATCCGCGCGATAAATTCACCCTTTGCACAAAGCTTAACGCGTGGCTTGGCTGTACGGATGAAGAAAGTGCAAAACAGGAGTTTTTTACAAGCCTTGAACGCACGGGCGCAGGCTATTTCGATTATTATTTGCTGCACGCTTTGCAGGAAAACAATTATACCCTTTACGACGATTATCACATCTGGGATTTTGTTAAGGAACAGCAGAAAAAGGGGCTTATAAAGCATTGGGGTTTTTCGTTCCACGCAGGCCCCGACTTGTTGGATAAACTGCTGACCGAACATCCCGAGGTAGAATTTGTGCAGTTACAGCTTAATTATGCCGATTGGGAAGCGCCGATAGTGCAGTCAAGGGCAAATTATGAAATGGCAAGAAAGCACGGTAAATCCATAGTTGTTATGGAACCCGTAAAAGGCGGCGCCCTTGCCGACCCGCCCGCGGGCATAAAGGAGTTGTTTGAATCGGTCGATCCGAATGCATCGTGTGCTTCGTGGGCTATCCGCTATATAGCTTCGCTTGAGGGCATATTGACAGTGCTTTCGGGTATGTCGAATATTGCGCAGGTAGAAGACAATGTATCGTATATGAAAAACTTTGTTCCTATGAACGAAAAGGAACTTGAAACCATCAAAAAAGCGCAGGAGATAATAAAAAATATAGAGTCTATCCCCTGTACGGCCTGTCACTACTGTACAGACGGCTGTCCTATGAATATTCCCATACCCGATATTTTCGCCGCAAGAAACCGCCAGCTTGTCTGGAAACAGATAGAAGGCGGCCAATGGAATTACAACAATGCGGTAAAAGACAAGGGCAGGGCAGCGGAGTGTATTGCCTGCGGCCAATGTGAAGGCGCCTGTCCTCAGCGCATAAATATTATAGAACGTCTTAAAGAATGTTCGGAGGTATTTGATAACTGATATCCGTATTTTCTTCTTCGGCAAAGCTTAAAAGTGCTTTATTGCCTTTATTCATCGTGCCGAAAGCATCAAGGCAGCAAATAACGGTATTGCATTTTTTGATGACCTGTTTTGCCCTGTCAATGTTTTCGGCCGATATCGGCTCAAAGGCTTTTTCTGTAACGACCAAAGCGGAAAGCGCCTTGGCGGCGGGATATTCCACATCGTTTTCGTGCAGTATGCCTGCGGCAAACGGTATGCCCTGTTTTTGCAGTCTGCGGTAAACAGGTATCCCTTTCCCGCTGCCGCCTATAACAAAGGTCTTTATATCGCCTTTGGCGGCCGCAGGTTCGGCAGTGCCGTAAAGCGCATTGTAGCTGCCGTCTTTGATGTCATATAATTCTGAAATATAATCACTTTTAAAAATCTCTTCGGGTGGGCCTATTCGGTCTGCCCGTTTGTCTTTTATACAGATAAGCGTATCGGAAAATTTTTGTGCAAGGTCAAGTTCGTGCAGGGACTGAATAACCGCAATACCGCGCTCTGCCGCCAGTTTGCGTATAACGGTAAGTATTTGCAGTTTTCTGCCGATATCCAAAAACGATGTAGGCTCGTCAAGCAAAAGAACAGAGGGTTCCTGCGCTATTGCGCGTGCCAGCATAACACATTGGCGCTGACCGTCGCTTATTCGGGAAAAATCCCTGTCGTAAAGTTCGGATATGTCCGTCATAGCCATAGCATCTTTTACGATTTTTTTGTCGTTTTCGTCAAGTATGCCAAATCTGCCCGTATAGGGGTACCTGCCCGTGGAAACGATGTCGCCGCAGGTCATACGCTCCGTCGATATTTTATCGGTAAGCAGGATAGACAGCTGCTTTGAGATATCTTTTTCACTCAGAGAATCTATGCTTTTTCCGCAAAGTGATATATTGCCCGAAATTGCGGACAGCTGACCTGTTATGGTTTTAAGCACTGTCGATTTTCCCGCGCCGTTTGGGCCTATAAGTGTGAGTATTTGTCCTTGTTTCAGCTCAAACGAAAGCTCATTTACAACTATTTTTTTTCCGTAGCCCGCGCAAAGCGATTTTGTATAAAGTAATTTTTGTTCACTCATTATTCGCCCTCTTTTCACGTTTCAGCAGTATCCATATAACTATCGGTGCGCCGAAAAATGCCGTTACCGTGCTGACATTAAGTTCGCGCGGTGCAAACATAAGCCTTGCGATAAGGTCGCAGCCCATACAAAAACAGCTGCCCCCAAGAAATGAGGCAGGGATAAGTATAATGGGCTTTGAGGTATTGAAAAGCGAACGCATAAGATGCGGTACCGCAACGCCCACAAAGGAAACGGGGCCGGCAAAGGCCGTAACGCAGGCGGAAAGAAAACTTGAAAGCAAAATAAGCATCACGCGGAAAACGCGGATATTTACCCCCATATTTTCAGCATAAGCTTCTCCAAGCTGATAAGCGCCTATCGGTTTGGACAGCAAAAAGGCGCCAGACACACCGATAATTACTATAATTGCGATAATTTTTATATCGTTGGCTTTTATACCCGAAAAACTTCCCATTGACCAGTTGTGCAGATTGACGATGTTGCTGTCGTCAGCGAAATTTACCGCAAGTTCGGTCACGGCACTGCATATATAACCTATCATAACGCCCGTTATTATCAGCTGAGACATATTTTTTACCTGCCCCGAAATAAGCAGTATAAGCCCCATTGCGGCGAGTGCGCCTATAAATGCCGCCGATACGAGTGCTGCCGAACCAAGCAGTATCTCAAACTGCATAGATAAAATCATCGCAAGTGCCACCGTCAGTTTTGCACCCGATGAAATGCCAAGCACGAACGGCCCCGCAATGGGATTTCTGAAAAAGCTTTGCAGCAGAAAACCTGCGCAGGCAAGTGCGCCGCCAAGCAAAAGCGCGGCAAGAGTGCGCGGCAGACGTATATCAAAAATTATTCTTTTTGCAGATATATCGCCGCTTTTTCCGAAAAGTACGGCAATCACGTCGGAGGCATCAAGGCTGCTGCTGCCAAAGCTTAAATTAAATACAAATAAAATTATTGCAAGCAGCAAAAGCAGCACAAAACCGCCTGTATAAAGTTTTGTTCTGTTCTTATCCATATTTTTAGCGGTATCCTTACTTTAATCGGTGCAAAAACGTCAGTTGATCGGTGTCGTCGGCTTCTCCTGTGAAAATTTTGTGCAGATCGGAAACAGTATCGGCCGCCCCCGTTGTCTGCTGAAACATATTTTTCTCCGTACACCATACGTTGCCGTTTTTAACGGCGCGAAAATCCTCAAAAACGGGATTGATTGCGACAAGATCGCTTAAATTTTCAAGCCCGCCTTCGATAGTGCTGTTGTAAATAAGCACATCTGCATCTTTCGCCGTTTCGTAAAATTCTTCAAGCTGTATATTCATTGTGGAAAGTGCGTTTTCCTCTATTTTAAGCTTATCGGCGGTAAAAACGTACTTTCCGCCCGCAAGTTCTATCATTTTTGATACATAGTCGCCGGGTTTTCTGATGTTTACATAGCCGTTTGGGCTGACATAGAAAAATGCCGCGCTCTTACGCATATTTTCGGGTATATTTTCCGCAAGCGAAGCCGTAAACGCCTCGTTTTTTTTGTTGAAATATTCCTCGCCTTCTTTTTCCCTGCCAAGCAAAAGCGCATAAAGCTTTATCCATTCAAGCCTTGCCAGCGGGTGCGATTCGTAGCTTGACTGTTCCGTAAACACGGGAATACCGAGTGCCTGTATCTGCTCCTTTGTTTCGGGGCTGTGGTTTATCATTGTGGATTCTATTGCAAGAGCGCAATCCGACTGCGCAAGTATTTCGTAATCGGGCGCGCTGTATTTTCCGATATATCTCATCTTGCCGCTTTCAAGCGCGTTTTGCACGTTCGGCAGGCTCCAGCCGTCGGTATCGGTAGATGTCATTGAAATGCTGTCAAGCGCATCAAGTGCATCAAACAGGTCCATTGCGGAGGTTGCCGCAAGATAAATATTCTTAACGGGCTGTCTGATGATATACATATTTTCACCGTACACGGGAACGGGCGTGTTTTCGGGCACAAGCAGAAAATCCTCGTTTGCGGTATGTATGACAGAACAGCCGTCTGCGCAGTATTCCACTGAAAATTTATCGGCATATAAAAGCTGCATACTGCCCGTTATCTCGGCCGTTTGCGTATTGCTTGCCGCACTTGTGCCGCAGGCTGTCAGCAGCAGACACAAAATTATTGTAATAAAATATTTTTTAAACATTGTTTTTATTGCGTTATCGAGGCGGACTCAAAGTTTAATGTATAATCTATTTCGTAAGGACGGCTCATTGCCGTTGTATCGGCCTTAACGGGCATATTTTGGTCAAATACAAAAACGGGTATCTCAAATACCGAAAATTCTTCGATACTTGTCGGCAGTATTTTTTCGCCGTCAACTACCATATAATCGTATTTGTTGCTGCTCCAGATCAATTCGGCGGTGGCTTTGCCGCCGTTTACGGTAAGTTTTGCGGGAGACTGAACCCCTGCCTTGCCCGAACCGCCCGACAAAGTTACGTTTACGGTGTATTCGCCGTCACTTAAACCAAGTGTGTCTGCGGTAACGATATTTTTAAATGCAGTGTAAGGCAGCGAGTCCGCACGGAAAACGAGAGTTCTGTCATACCACATCTGCTTCTTTTTGCTGAAAGCCGCGCAGGCGATCTCCGTGTCAAGCGCCTCTACGGGTATTTCAAAACTATGTACGCCGTTTTCTTCGGTGTAGCCGATAAAGCCGTTTTCATCCGCTGCTGCGGCTTCCTCGGCGCTGCCTAAATAAAGATATTCATATCCCGTGCCGCCCATTGTCATTTTTGCGGTTAATCCGCCGTTTGCGGCTGTAAGCGTACATTCGGTTATTTTAAACATTGACGAACTGGAATCTACATTTATATTGTAAGTACCGTCATTTATTTCGTCTGCATATATGCTTTGCATACCTTCGTAGCCGACCGCATCGGGTTCGACCATATCATCTTTCGTCGCCACTGCGGCATTTTCGGATGCATCCTGTTTTGCTGCGGCCTGTTCCGTCTGCTGTACGGGCGCTTCAGTGGTATTTGAATTGCCGCAGCCGCTTAAAAGCAGGGCAGATATCAAAGCGGTCAAAAATAATTTTCTTTTCATAATTACCTCACATATCAAAAGCGGGCAGGTATATTATATCTGCCCGTTAAAATTAAATTATTTTATTGAATCTATCGCTGCCCGAGCGTGTTCAACATAAAGCTGCTGAATATCCTCGTTCTCGCCGAGACCGCGGAGAAGACACTCTACCGAATAACCTTCCTTTTCAAAAGCCGATTTCCAGGTGTCCTCATCATCGCCTGCCATATCGTTGTTTGCGTGATCGCCCGCAACCACCATTAAAGGTTCAAGAATAACACGTTCATAGCTGCCTTCTTTTACCTTTGCAAGTACATCGTCAAGCGAGGGAGTAGCCTCGACCGTGCCTACATAGTAGTTTGCATAGCCGTCTGCTGTCAAAAGGTCCTGCATTTTCTGATAAACGCCGTTTGACTCGGCCTCGGTGCCGTGACCCATAAAGCAGATAGCTGTCTTTCCGTCATCATATTCCGATGTCCAGTCAACAATAGCTTTTTCAACACGTTTGAAATCATCGTCGCTTGTAAGCAGGGGTTCGCCGATGGCAACTTTTTCAAAACCGTCGGAAACTTCGCCTATTTGGGCAACCACATCGTTATATTCCAGACCGTTCATAAGGTGAGTAGGCTGTACAACAAGGTTTTTAACACCGTTATCGGCTGCACGTTTAAGGGCGGCATCAACATCATCTATAAGAATGTTATCACGTTTGTTTATATGGTCGATGATTATGTTTGATGTAAAACCGCGGCGTACCGAATAATCGGGGAAAGCGGCTTCAAGTGCGTTTTCGACTGCACCGATAGTAAGACGGCGGCTGTCGTTAAAGCTTGTACCGAAACTGATAACAAGCAGTTCGTTTTCGCCTATCTCGTCCTGATTTCGTACATTATCAAGTGAGGCATCGCCTGTATCGTAGTTTTCCTCGTCCTCTTCTTCGGCATTTTTTTCGGCATTTTCCTCGACATTTTCTGCGGGCTGTTCTTCGGTGTTTGCGCTTACGGCGCTGTCATTTCCGGCGGTGCTTGCGCTTTCCGTGCCTCCGCAGGCAGTCATACCCACCATTACGGCAAGGCTTAATAAAACGGCCAATTTTCTTTTCATTTTTTGTTTCCATCCTTTCAAATAAAAAATTTTTCAAAGAACGGTATGTTTGTGCAAATAAAAAACCCTCTGTCCGAGCGGAAGAAGGCACCTTA
>CAMNCZ010000067.1 GCA_946534775.1 uncultured Eubacteriaceae bacterium | reverse complement strand
TCGGCGCAAGTAAACGCCCAAAGTCCAAAGACTTTTGTCGTTTACTATAAATATTTTAAAAAAGGAGAGAAGAAATGTTTGATATAAATCTGGCAAATGATATTCTTACGCTTGCTGTTGACAAAGGTGCGGATTTTGCGGAAATTTTCGCGGAACACAATACCAAAAGCAGCATAAGCATTATAAACGGAAAAACAGACAAGGCAACGGGCGGTATAGATTACGGTATGGGTCTGCGCCTGTTCAAGGGTGACAGGGTAATATATATTTATACAAACGATATGGAAAGGGAAAATCTGCTGAAAATGACCCGTGATGCGGCAGCGGACTGCGGTGAAAAGACGGCGGAAATGGTGCGCATAATCAATGCCGATAAGTGCGAAACACCGCATATTTCACTTATTTCTCCCGAAAAGGCCGATAAAAAGCATAATGTACAAAGGTTAAAGAGTGCGGCGGCTGCGGCAAGTGCGTATTCTCCGCTTGTTACTCAGACCTCCGTGGGCTGTCTTGACAGCGTGCAGCGTGTTTTTATCGCAAATTCCGAAGGGCTTTGCAAAACAGATGTAAGGACAAGGACGAGGGTGTCGGTAAATGCCGTTGCAAGCAGCGATACCGAGAAACAAACGGGGTATTTCGGCCCGGGCGCATTAAAAGGCAACGAGTTGTTTGATGAACTCGATTTTGAAGCGATAGGCACGGAGGCCGCAAGATCGGCTGTTACTATGCTGAAAGCGGAAAACTGTCCCTGCGGCGTTATGCCCGTAATACTTGACAACGGTTTCGGCGGGGTGATTTTCCACGAGGCCTGCGGACACGGTCTTGAAGCATCGGCAGTCAGCAAAAATGCATCGGTATTTGCAAACAAAATAGGTCAGCAGATAGCTTCGCCGCTTATCACTGCGATAGACGACGGTACCATAAAAAATCAATGGGGCAGTGTTTATATCGATGACGAGGGTGGATACGGCCGCAGGAATGTACTTATAGAAAACGGTATTTTAAAGGGATATATGGTGGACAGATACAACGGTATGCGTATGAATACGGCGGCAACGGGTTCGTCAAGGCGGCAGAGCTACAGGTATTTACCGACTTCGCGTATGACGAATACCTATATAGATGCGGGCAAAAGTGCGCCCGAAGATATAATAGCGGCTACGGAATACGGCCTTTACGCTAAATATATGGGCGGCGGTTCGGTAAACCCTGCAACGGGAGAGTTCAATTTTGCCGTGAACGAGGCGTATATAGTGCGAAACGGCAAAATTTGCGAGCCCGTGCGCGGCGCTACGCTGATAGGCAAGGGTGAGGAAGTGCTGATGAATATTGATATGGTGGGCACAAATCTTTTGCTTGCCGAAGGTATGTGCGGCGCATCGAGCGGCAGTATACCCGTTTGTGTAGGACAGCCGATGCTGCGCGTAAAGAACATAACGGTGGGAGGCAGATGATATGAGTGATAAATTGAATAAAGCAGACGGTTTTAAAAAGAAACTTCTTGCGGCAGCTGCCGAAAAGGGGTTTGAAAATGCTGAATTTTTCTACCAAAGCAGCAGAACACGCAGGGTGAATGTGTTTGGCGGTAAAATAGAAAAATATCAGGACAGCAATGTGGGCGGCTTTTCTTTCCGCGGCCTTTACAACGGCAATATGGGCTATTACTACAGTGAAAGCCTTGACGAAGGCGAGATAGATAAGGTGCTTGATATGGCGTTGTCAAATGCGGCGCTTATAGAAAGCGAAGATGAGGAGTTTATCTATGACGGCAAAAATGCGGTCTATACGCAGGTGAACACCTTTGACCCATCGCTTGTGGATATAAGTGCCGAGGAACTTGCGGCTTATGCGCTTGAACTGGAAAAAACCGCCTTTGATACGGACAAACGTGTGACAAATGTGCTGGCGGCAACGGTCTCGACGGGCGAAAGTTGTATTTCCATAGGCAACAGTATGGGGCTTGATATAAGCGAGCGGTCGAATTATGCAGTGTGTTTTGTGGACTGTGTGGCCGAAGAGAACGGTATGACAAAAGAAAACGGCGAATTTGCCGTTTATATGAAAAAGGATAAAATAGATCCCGCGTCGGTTGCAAAAGAGGCTGTTGAAAAAACTACGGCTATGCTTGGCGCAGACAGCGTGAAAACCGACAGTTACAGTGTGATAATACAAAACGAGGCGATGGCCGACCTGGTGGACTGCTATATCGGCAATTTTTACGGAGAGAATGTACAAAAAGGCTTTTCGCTGTTAAAGGATAAAAAGGGCGAAAAGATAGCAAGCGAACTTATAACTATGGTCGATGACCCGCATCTTGAAGGCGGGTTATCCACAACGGGCTTTGACAGCGAGGGTGTGCCGACAAGAAAGAATGTACTTATAGAAAACGGCGTGCTGAAAATGTTTCTGCATAATCTTAAATCGGCTGCCGCTGCGGGCGAAGAGCCTACGGGCAACGGTTTTAAACAGTCGTTTAAAGGTACGGTGGGTATTTCAGCTACAAACCTTTATATTAAAAACGGCGATACAAGCAAAAATGATTTATGTAAAATTATGCAAAACGGACTTATAATTACAGAATTGAGCGGCCTGCACGCGGGGGCAAACAGCATTTCGGGTGATTTTTCACTGCTTGCCTCGGGATTTTTGGTGCAAAACGGCGAAATTATTTCCCCTGTTGAGCAAATTACCGTGGCAGGAAACTTTTTCAGCCTTTTAAATAAGGTAAAAACTGTCGGAAACGACCTTAAATTCAACTCGGGCGGTGTGGGTTCACCGTCGATATTGTTTGACGAAATAAGTGTTGCGGGAAAATAATGTATGTATTTAACAAAGTTTGAACGAAAATAATTGAAAAAATTGTGCAAATTTTAAAGAACAACTATATCTTGTAGACGATTGATAATTCGATAACAAGATATAGTTATTTTTTTTGCTCTTTTTAGGAATAATTATTAGCCCGTCTTAAAAAAAAACTTGTATTTTTTATTGTTATGCGTTAAAATAACCATAAAGTGGTTTGAAAAACATTGAAAAAGGTTCAATGTGGTTTGAAGTGGTTTATTTTCCGTAAAATGGTTTGAAAGGGTCGGGATAAACCGCAAAAGTAGGTGATACTGATGTTTAAGGGCGAATATACCCATACAATCGATGCCAAAGGGCGAATTATCATACCGGCTAAGTACCGCGAGGCGCTTGGTCTTAAATGCGTTATAGCAAAAGGCAAAGACGGTGCTCTCAACATCTACACCAACGAACGCTGGGAAGAGTTTGACGAAAAATTCAAGCTTATGCCCCAATCGGACCCTAAAATAAGACGGTATATCCGTGATTTTTACGGCAATGCATCGGATCTTGAGCCCGATAACAACGGCCGTGTTATGATACCGCAGAAATTAAAGGAATATGCGGGGCTTAAAAAAGATGTTGTGACGGTAGGCGCATACGACCATATAGAAATATGGGATGCCGAAACTTATTACAACTATATTGACAACGACGAGTTTACCGATGAAGAAACGGCCGCAGTGCTTGCACAGTACGGTCTGTAATATATAGGTGTCAGAATGGAATTTAAGCATATATCCGTGCTGCTTGACGAGTGTATAAGCGGCCTTAACATAAAAAAAGGCGGAATTTATGTTGACGGCACTCTCGGCGGCGGCGGTCACAGCCTGCATATTGCGCAGGCACTGGACAACACGGGCAGATTGATAGGTGTCGATCAGGATGAAAACGCCATTGAAGCGGCGGGCAAAAGGCTGGCTGCTTTCAATAATATTACATACATACATAAAAATTTTTCACAGATAGAAGAAATAGCCGAAGAACTTGGTATCGGCGGTATTGACGGAATTTTGCTGGATCTTGGAGTATCCTCATATCAGCTGGATGAAGCAGAACGAGGCTTTTCTTATCAACACAACGCAGTCCTTGATATGCGTATGGATGTAAGAAAAAGCCTGTCTGCTTATTCGGTTGTAAATACCTACCCGCAGGACGAGCTTTATAGGATAATACGCGATTACGGCGAGGAAAAATGGGCCAAGCGTATAGCGGAATTTATAGTAAAACAAAGGGAAGAAAAGCCTATAGAAACCACTTTTGATCTGGTGAGTGTTATAAAAAAAGCCGTACCAAAAGGGGCTCGCGCTGATGGGCCTCATCCCGCAAAAAGAACGTTTCAGGCAATACGCATAGAAGTAAACGGCGAATTGGAGATACTTGAAAACACCGTCAAAAAAATGGCGGAGCTTCTTAATCCGGGCGGCAGGCTATGTATCATAACATTCCATTCGCTTGAAGACAGGATAATAAAAAATACATTCAGGCAGCTTGAAAATCCGTGTACCTGCCCGAGGGAGTTCCCCGTTTGCGTATGCGGCAAAAAGCCTGTAGTTAAGATAATAACAAGAAAGCCGATACTTCCGGGCGAGGAAGAATTGGCGCAGAATAACCGTTCTCATAGTGCAAAACTGAGGATAGCGGAAAAACTTTGATAAAAAAGAAAAACGAAAGGAGACGGAGTTATGCGAAATACGGCACCGCGCAGGGTAAATCCCGCAAGAAGCAGACATTCATATACTTATATACCAGGTTCCGCGGCCCCCGCGTATAGGGAAGAAGATTATTCCTACAAGCCGCGCCGACCGAAAAAACGCGCGCCAAGGCCCGCGCCCGTATCGGCAAGCTTTACGCGTTATCACGAAAGAATGAATCCGTCTTTACGTTATGTACTTATAATTGCAACGGTGATTGGCTTTTGCTCTTTGGGTCTGCTTTCAATAAACGAGAATATCAGTCAGGTAAAAAGCGAGATAAGGGCAACGGAAGCGCTTACCGAAAAAACACGTTCGGTAAACGAACAACTGGAAAATATGCTTTCGGAAGCGGTTGATATGGATGAGGTAAAACGTACTGCGACAACAAAACTCGGTATGCAGAGTGCGGCACCGCACCAGATAGTGAATATAAATGTTGAAAAGGACAGCTACTCGGTACAGTATGACGACCAGGTGGCAAATGCAAGAAAGAAGACCCTTTTGGAAAGATTGGGTTTAAAGTAAGGGATAAAAATGGTTAATCGTAAAAAAATATATTTACTGATGTTGTTTGCCATTGTGCCGATATTTTTGATAGGTATTGGCAGGGTAAGCTATATAAAGCTGGTACACGGCAGCGAATATGAGGCGCAGCTTATCAGCCAGCTGGTAAACGGCGGCAGCGACAAAGCTATTATGCCGACGCGAGGGGCGGTGCTTGACTGCAATCAGCAGCCACTGGCGCTTTCGTCTACGGTGTACACCGTTATTTTGGATGTAAGGCTTATGGTGTCGGAGCATAACAAAAAAACTGCCGAAAATGTATCGGATAAGGACAGAGAAACAGCGGAGTTTAAGTGGAACAACACACTGGATACCATAAACACGCTTTTGGATATCCCTATGGAAACGCTTACAAGCTATGTTGCTACCGATGCGGAGGGAAAACCGGGCAAGGATACAAATTATTTTATACTTGCAAAAAAAGTTCCTTTTGATAAGGGTCAGCAGATAAAATCGCTTAATTATCCGTGGCTGTACTGCGAGGAGGACAACCAGCGTTCATATCCGCAGGGTGAGCTTGCGGCGCAGGTGCTTGGCTTTATAAGCGGCGATAACGGCGAAAACTCGTGGGGCCTTGAAAGTCAGTACAACAGTGAGATGACGGGTATTGAGGGCCGAGAGTTCCGCACAATGAGCGATAATTCAAACGTAGTTACAAAAAATGCATCGGCAGTAGGCGGCAACACGCTTATAACAACCATAGATTCAACCTTACAGCAGTATGCAAACGAGGCTTGCCGCAACGCTTATGTTGCTTACGAGCCCGAAAATACCGCTTGTATAATAATGAACCCAAAAACAGGCGCCATACTTTCTATGGCACAGTATCCCACGTTTGACCCCAATAACCCAAGCAAGCTTTCGGAAGAGGTCGAGGCGGTTCTTAAAAAGACGTGGGAGCGCTATGACGATAAAAAGAAAGCCGAGATAGGTATGGAGTTTGATGCCTGGAAAAACTACAAGTCCTGGCGAAATTTCGCAATTACGGAAACCTTTGAACCGGGTTCCACATATAAACCCATTGTTGCGGCAATGGCGCTTGAAGAGGGCGTTATAAGCCCAAACGAAACATTTAACTGTCCGGGCGTTAAGGTGGTTGCCGATTACGAGGTGCATTGTCATAACACGGACGGCCACGGTACGATCACGCTTGAAGAGGCGCTTGCAGACTCCTGTAACGTTGCTATGATGGAAATAATAACCAAAATAGGCGCCGAAAGATACTATAAAATGCACAGAGACTTCGGTTTCGGAGAGAAGACAGGCATTGATCTTCCGGGTGAAGTTGCGGCGGATTCCCCCGCACTTAGCTACAGCCTTGAACAGCTGCACAGTGCGGAACTTGCGACAAGTTCTTTCGGACAGGGTTTTAACGTAACGGCATTG